>JBDSMV010000322.1:0-6123 GCA_039915715.1 Rubrivivax sp.
TCGGGCTTCACCACCGGCGCCGAACTGTCATGCAACGGCGGCCTGCACATGGGGTGACGTCGCGGGCCGCGAGCTTACGGGCCGTAAACGTGCGGGCAGTGGTCGCGGCCGTGCCTCAAACGCCTTGCCGCAGCAGCGACAGGGCAAATTGCTCCAGCGTCGCCGGATCGCCATCGGTCAGCAGCAGCGGCTGCGCCTCAGCGAATTGGCTGAAGTTGCGTTGCATCGACCGCAGGTAGATCGGGTCGTAGTGCAGCGTCAACAGGTCTTCGACGACCCCGGCAATGTCGCCGTTGCGGGCGCGCTGCTGCCAGCCATTGACGACTTCGTGGCCGCGCACCTCGACCAACGCCGACAGGCGTTCGCAGAAGCTGTCGACATCCAGGACGAAGTGCGAATAGTCCTGCAGCAGAAACGCGACCCGCGCCGGTAGCGCCATCTGCACTTGCAGCACCGGCGACGCACGCAACCGCACCAGCAACGATTCGGGAATCCGCAAGCGGCCGATGGTGCGGCTTTCGCCTTCGGCGACCACCGGCCGCGCAGCGTCGAAGCTGCACAACGCTTGCCAGACGGCCGTCTCGAACGCTTTCTGTGACGGCTGCGGCCGTCCGGGCTCCGGCCCCAGCACCGAGCCGCGGTGGCAGGCCAGTGCTTCCAGGTTCAGCACTTGCGCGCCAGCGGCCTGCAGCGCCTGCAGCAGCCGGCTCTTGGCCGATCCGGTGCGGCCGATCACGACGCGGTAGCTCAGTGTGGCCGGAAGGCTATCCATCTCGACCAGCAACGCGCGGCGAAACTCGCGATACCCGCCCTCGAGCACATGGACGTTGAAGCCGATCGCATCCAGCACGGTTGCCAGCGACCCCGACCGCTGCCCGCCGCGCCAGCAATACACCAGCGGCTTCCAGGTGCGGTCGAGCGGCGGTGTCTCGCGTTCGACATGGGCGGCGATGTTGCGCATCGCCAATACCGCGCCGTGTTTGCGGGCGTCGAACGGCGACACCTGCTTGTATTCGGTGCCGATGGCTTGGCGCTGAACATCGTCCAGCGTTGGCCAGTTGACGGCGCCAGGCAAGTGGTCGTCGGCGTGCTCGCTCTCGCTGCGGGCGTCGACCACGGTGTCGAAATCGGCCAGCCGATGCAGCACATCGGCAGCAGTGATGCGTCGCAGCGCCATCGGTGCGGTGTGTCTCAGAACGCCGGCGCCGGAACGCTGGCCACCGCGTCCAGCAGTTCGGATTCGATGCGCAACTGCGCCTTGTTCTTCTGCAGGTCGGGCCCGTCGACCAGAAAGGTGTCTTCGACGCGCTCGCCGAGTGTGGTGATCTTGGCCAGTTGCAGGTTGATGTGGTTCTTCGCCAGCACCAGGGCAATGGCATACAGCAGCCCCGTGCGGTCGCTGGCCGATACTGACAACAGCCAGCGCTGCGCCCGTTCGTCGGGCGCCAGTGAGATGCGTGGCTTGACCGGAAACGACCTCACCCGGCGGCTGATGCGGCCGCGCCGCGGCTCGGGCAGCGGCCCATCGGACGACAGTGCCAGGGTTGCCTGGGTTTCGACCAGCGAGATCAGGTCGCGGTAGAGCACGTCGCGGTCGGCTTCAGAACCATCGCCGCTGGCACCCAAGTGTTGCGACACCACCTGGAAGGTATCGAGCGCATAGCCGGAGCGGGTGGTGTGGATCTTGGCGTCCAGGATGCTGAAGCCGGCACCATCGAAATAGCCGCAGATGCGGGCGAACAGGTCGCTGCGGTCGGGCGTGTAGACCAGCACCTGCAACCCGTAGCCGACCGATGAGGGTCGGGCGCGCACCGTGGGCTGCGCCGACTGCAGATGTCGCCACAGCGCGCGCGCATGCCAGGCGAGGTCGGACGCATCGTGGCGCGCGAAGTAGCTCACTTCCAGCGTCTGCCACAACGGCGCCTCGGTGCCCGGCAGCGCCGACAGCAGCGCCATCTTCTGCCGCGCTTCCTGCTTGCGGGACTCGATTTCGGCCGCCAGGTTCAATGTTGCGCCGCCCAGCGCCCGCAGGGTGTAGCGGTACAAGTCTTCCAACAGCTTGCCCTTCCAGGCATTCCAGACCCGCGGGCTGGTGCCGCGAATGTCGGCCACCGTCAACAGATACAGCGCAGTCAGCCGTTCGGGGGTCTGCACCACGCGCGCGAATGCCGCAATGACACCCGGGTCCGACAGGTCCTCTTTCTGGGCGATGCGGCTCATCGTCAGGTGGTGCGTAACCAGAAACTCGACAAGCTGGGTGTCGGCCTTGTCGATGCCATGGTCACGGCAGAAGCGGCGCGCCTCGGTGCTGCCGAGTTCGGAATGGTCCCCCCCACGGCCCTTGGCGATGTCGTGGAACAGGGCGGCGATGTAGAGCAACCAGGGCTTGTCCCATTCGGCTGCCAGTTGCGAGCAGAACGGGTATTCATGGGCGTGTTCGGGGATGAAGAAGCGCCGCACGTTGCGCACCACCATCAGGATGTGCTGGTCGACCGTGTAGACATGGAACAGGTCGTGCTGCATGCGCCCCACGATGCGCCTGAAGACCCACAGGTAGCGCCCGAGCACCGAGGTCTGGTTCATCAGTCGCAGGGCATGCGTCAGGCCGTTGGGCTGGCGCAGGATGTCGATGAACATCTCGCGGTTGAACGGGTCGCGCCGAAAGCGCACGTCCATCAGCTTGCGGGCGTTGTAGAGCGAGCGCAGGGTGCGCGCCGACAGACCCTTGATGCCCGGCGTCTGCTCGTAGACCAGAAAAGTCTCCAGGATGGCATGCGGGTTGTCGACATACAAGTCGTCGCGGGACACCTCGAGCATGCCGGCGCGGTCCAGGAAGCGGGCGTTGATGGGCCGCATCGGCTCGGCTTCGGAATTGCTGACGCGCTCCTCGATGTTCAGCATCAGGATCTGGTTGAGCTGCGTCACCGCCTTGGCGGCCCAGTAGTAGCGGTGCATCAGCACTTCGCTGCTGCGCAAGCCGCGCGTGGGCTGGTAGCCGAAGCTGGTCGCCACCGCGGTCTGCAGGTCGAAGACGAGCCGGTCTTCGCGCCGGCCCGCCACCAGATGCAGGCGCGCGCGAATCACCCGCAAGGTGCCTTCGTGCTTGACGAGCTGGCTGGCTTCGAACGGCGTGATCAACCCGCTGGCCGCCAATTGGCGCCAAGTGCGGCCGAGCCCGGCGGCATTGGCCACCCAGACCACGACCTGCAGGTCACGCAGTCCGCCCGGACTTTCCTTGATGTTGGGCTCGAGCGCATACGGCGTGCCTTCGTACTTCACATGGCGCTGGCGCAGTTCCAGCAGCTTGGCGCGCAGGAACGCGCGCGGATCGATCGCGGCGCGGTGTGCAGTCCGAAACTGCACGAACAGCCGGTGCCCGCCGCACACCCGGCGCGCTTCCAGCAACGCGGTTTGCACCGTGACATCGCGCGCCGATTCGGCCAGGCACTCGTCCGCCGTGCGCACCGCCGAGCCGATCTCCAGGCCCGTGTCCCAGCACGCCATGACAAAGGCTTCGATGGCGCTGCGCAGGCTGTCTTCCAGCGTCCCGGCCTGCGAGGCCGGCAGCAGCACCAGCACATCGATGTCGGAATACGGAAACAGCTCGCCGCGCCCATAGCCGCCCACCGCCACCAGAGTGGCGTTGTCGGGCATGCCGGCATCGGCCCACAGATCGGCCATCGTCTGGTCGACATGGCGCGCCAACGACCGCACCAGCCGAGTGGCGGCACGGGGGGTGGGGCGGGCATCGCCAAAGGCCGCCAGCAGCGCCGCCTTGCCGTCCTGGAACCAGGTTCGGCGCATGGCCGCCGGGGCTGGCGCGCGGCCGGCGTCGTCGAGTGCGGGGGGCTCGGCGGACGCCGCCCGGGGCTGGTCCAGCGGGTTCAGCCGGGTTGGGCCAGCGCAGCGCCTGCCGCGACTGCTGCATCTGCCGCGTCCGCCGGCTGTACGGCTTCCGCTTCGGCCTGGCCATAGCCCCGCGGTGCGAATTCCGGCGGCGCCGGGCTGCCGGCCGACACCGTCATGACCTCGTAGCTGTCTTCGGTGACCAGCACCGTGTGTTCCCATTGCGCCGACAGCGAACGGTCTCGGGTGACGATGGTCCAGCCGTCGTAGGGGCGGTTGCCGCGGCGGTCTTCCTTGATGTCGCGCTTGCCGGCATTGATCATCGGCTCGATCGTGAAGATCATCCCCGGCTGCAACGTTTCCAGCGTGCCCGGACGGCCATAGTTCAGCACCTGCGGCTCCTCATGAAATCTGGCGCCGACGCCGTGGCCGCAGAACTCGCGCACCACCGTGAAGCCGGCGGTTTCGGCGAACGTCTGGATCGCATGGCCGATGTCGCCGAGCCGCGCACCCGGCCGCACCTTGACGATGCCCTTCCACATGGCATCGAAGGTGACCTGGCACAAGCGCCGGGCGGCGATCGAACCTTCGCCGATCACGAACATGCGGCTGTTGTCGCCATGCCAGCCGTTCTTGATGACGGTGACATCGATGTTGACGATGTCGCCGTTCTTCAGTGGCCGCTCGTCGGGGATGCCGTGGCACACCACGTCGTTCAACGACACGCACAGCGAAGCCGGGTAGGGCGGATAACCCTGCGGACCATAGCCGAGCGTGGCGGGGATGCCGCCTTGCACGTTTGTCATGTGGTCGTGCGCCAGGCGGTCGATTTCCAGCGTCGTCACGCCGGCCACCATGTGCTCGGTCAACAGGTCCAGCACTTCGGATGCCAGGCGCCCTGCGAGGCGCATGCCGGCAATCTGCTCGGCGGTCTTGATGGGAATGGCCATCGGGCGATTATCCCACCCCCCTTTAACATCGGCAGCTTCCTGGATTGAGCCTGGACCCCGCCTGCATTGTCCCCGACCGAATGAGCGCCGACCGCCTGCACCTGATCTCCTTCGAAGGCGCCGATGCGCTGCCGGAATTTCGCGCCCGGGCCTTGCTCGTGAGCCTGCAAGGCGCCTGCCCCCGCATCCACAGCGTGGCCGCACGCCATCGGCATTGGGTGGCGTTCGACGCTCCGCCGTCGCGGGCAGCGGTCGATGCGGTGCAGGCGCTGCTGAACTACGGCGATCCGTTTGACATTGCGGGAGCCACGGCCGATTGCGCGACCGTGATGCCGCGCCTGGGCACCGTGTCGCCGTGGGCCAGCAAGGCCACCGACATCGCCCACAACTGCGGCATTGCGTTGCGCCGCATCGAACGCGTGACCGAATTCCACTTGAAGCTGAAGCAGCCGCTGTTGGGCCGGGCCAGGCCACTGTCGCTTTCCGAACAGCAAACCGTGGCAACACGGCTGCACGACCGCATGACCGAAAGCGTGGCCTTCGAGGCCGATGCGGCGCGGCAGCTGTTCGAGATCCGCGCGCCGGCGCCGATGGTCGAAGTTGATCTGCTGCGGCACGGCGCACTGGCCTTGATCGCCGCCAATCAACAGTTCGGCTTCGCCCTGTCGGACGACGAGATCGCCTACCTGGTGGACGCGTACCAGCGGCTGCAGCGCAACCCCACCGATGTCGAACTGACGATGTTCGCGCAGGCCAACAGCGAACACTGCCGTCACAAGATCTTCAACGCTGCCTTCACGATCGACGGTAAAGCGCAGCTGAAGTCGATGTTCGCAATGATCCGCCACACCGAGGCCACCTCACCCCGGTACACCGTGGTGGCCTACGACGACAACGCAGCGGTGATGGAAGGCGGGCCGGTGCAGCGCTGGTCGCCGCAGGGCTTCACCAACGCGCCCGCCTACGGTTCGCGCGATGAGTTCGCGCAGCTGTTGATGAAGGTCGAGACCCACAACCACCCGACGGCGATATCGCCTTTCGCGGGTGCCGCCACCGGCGCCGGCGGCGAGATCCGCGACGAAGGTGCCACCGGCCGCGGCGCGCGCCCGAAGGCCGGTCTCACAGGTTTTGCGGTGTCGAACCTGCACCTGCCCGGCACCGACGAACCCTGGGAACGCGACCCGGTGGGCAAGCCAGCGCACATTGCGAGCGCGCTGCAGATCATGTCCGAGGGCCCGCTCGGCGGCGCGGCCTTCAACAACGAGTTCGGACGACCGGTGCTGGGCGGTTTCTTCCGCGTCTACGAGCAAACCGTGGCGGGCGTGCG
>JBDSMV010000336.1:0-15646 GCA_039915715.1 Rubrivivax sp.
CTTGTCTGCCGCTTTCTCGGCGGCCTTCTCTGCCGCGTCCTTGACCTTCTGTTCGGCCGCTTGCTTGGCCAGCAACTGCTCGCGCTGGCGCTTGTCCTCGGCGACCTTGGCTTCGGCCTCGCGCTTCTTGCGCTGCTGCTCGATGGCGATGTCAGGCACCTTGGGGATCTCGAGCGTCGGCAGCGCGGCCGGTGGGGTCAGTGGCTGCACCGTCGGTAGCGCCGGCGCCGGCCCCTGAATTTCGGGCGGCGGTGGTGGCGGGGGCGGGGGAGGCGGGGGTGCGGGTTCGGGTGGCGGGGGTTTGGGCGTTGGCGCACCCTTCGGCGCGGCGGCCTCGGGCACGGCCGACCAGAGTTCGGCGCTGACGGTCGATGGCGGCGACGCGCGCCAGTCCACCGACACCGTCAACGCCGCCAGCAGGCCCAGGTGCACCAGCACAGCCAGCGCCACGCCGCGGCGGTCGGGGCTTGCAGCTTGCGGCAGCAGCGGGTCGCGCCCGGCGCCACGTGGCGATGCCGTTGCGGTGTTCACGGGGTCACGGGCAGCAGTCGCTCGGGGCGACCGAGTCGATCCGGCCGATCAAGGCGCACCCTGCTTGACCGAGAGTCCCACCCGCCGCACCCCGGCGCGCTGCAGGGTGTCCATCACCTTGACCACCTCTTCGTAGCGCACGGCGCGATCGGCGCTGATGACCACCGGCACCTCGGCAGGATCGGGGGGCGAGGCTGCGGCAGCTGTGCTGGCCGCGCGGTTGGTGCGGCCGGCTGCCGGTGTCACCGCCATCGGCGCCGCCTGCTTCTGCCGCACCCGCGCCACCAGCTCAGTCAGCGCCACAGCCTCGGGGTCCTGCTGGTCGGCGCGGATCCGAAGGCGCTTGTCGGAGCCGACGATGATCTCGATCACCCGCGTCGGCCGCTGGCTGCTCTTGCCCACCGACGGCAGGTCGACGACCCCGGTGGTGATCAACGGTGCAGTGACCATGAAGATGATCAGCAGCACCAGCATCACATCGATGAACGGCACCATGTTGATCTCGTTCATCGAGCGCCGGCTGCTGCGGCCGCCGCGGTGCATCACGCCCGGCATGGTGACCTCCTCAGATCAATGTCGAGCAGCGGCCTCATCGTGCCGCCGCCGGCGCGGACACCGCGCCGGTACCTGCCGACTGCCCGGCATTGCGCTGCAGGATGTTGCTGAACTCTTCGATGAAGGTCTCCATCTGGATGGCGATGCGGTCGATGTCGCGCGCAAACCGGTTGTAGGCCACCACGGCCGGGATCGCCGCAAACAGCCCGATCGCAGTCGCGACCAGCGCTTCGGCGATGCCTGGTGCCACGGTCGCCAGGGTCACCTGGGTCATGTTCGAGAGGCCGACGAAGGCATGCATGATTCCCCACACGGTTCCGAACAGGCCCACATACGGGCTCACCGAGCCGACGCTGGCCAGGAAGCTCAGGTTGCTTTCGATGGCATCGAGTTCGCGCTGAAAGCTGGCCCGCATCGCCCGCCGCGCCCCGTCCAGCTGCACCCCGGTGTCGAGCCGCTTTTCTCGCAGCTTCAAGAACTCGCGCATGCCGCTGGCGAAGATGCGCTCCATGGTCGCGGTTTGCTCTTTCTGGCCCACGCCCTGGTTGAGTTCGGTGAGGCTGCGGCCGGACCAGAACTCGCGCTCGAATTCGTCGTTGCCGGCGCGCACGCGCCGCAGGCCGAAGAGCTTGCCGAAGATCACCGACCAGCTCGCCAGCGAGGTCAGCACCAGACCGGCCATCACGATCTGCACCACCAGGCTGGCGTTGAGTACGAGTTGCGTGATCGACAGGTCTTGGTTCATGGATTCGGTAGGTTAAGCAACTGCAGCACGTCGGTCGGAATGCGACGTGGCTTGAAGGTTCCGCTGTCGACGCAGCCGATGCGGATCTCGCCGGTGGCCAGCAGCACGTCGCCGCGCCAGGCCTGCTGCTGCATCTGGATCGACGCCTGCCGGACGCTGTGCAAGGCCACGGTGACGCTCAGCAAATCGTCGAGCCGAGCCGGTGCATGGTGGCGAACGCGGGTGTCGGTGACGACGAAGATCGCGCCGCTGGCCTCGCGCAGCGCCTGCTGGCCGACGCCCAGGTGGCGCAGCCATTCGGTGCGGGCGCGTTCGAAGAACTTCAGGTAGTTGGCATAGAAGACGACGCCACCGGCATCGGTGTCCTCCCAGTACACCCGCAGGGCATGGCGGAAGGCGACGGGCGCGCGGTTGCGCAGGTTGGTGGGGTCGCTGTCGTGCAACGGGTCTGGAGGCATCGGCGGCGGAGATTATGCGGGGGTCTCCGCACCCCTCGGACCGCTCGCCCGGTGCTTGCCCCGCACCCGATCGGCTTCAGGGCACGGTCTTGCGGTAGACGGGGCCCCAGAGCGGGTGGCCGACCTCGGACCGACTCAACGCAAACGCCGGGTCGGAATGGCGCGCAGCACGGAACTCCGCTTCACATTCGGTTGCCCGCTCGCTGGTGCAGGTGATGAAGGCCAGCAGCTTGTGGGCCCGAGACTGGTCCCGCGGGCTGCGCAGGCCCGCCTGCAGAGCCTGCCGCAAAGCCGGTTCGGCCTGCAGGTATTGGCCGTCGTCGTAGTGGCGGATGCCGTCGACGAGCGCCCGTTCGGCGGGCTGCTCCAGCAGTTCCGACAATCCGTTGGCCGGTGCCTGCGCAGGCGGTGCGGCACATCCGGCCAGGCCTGCGCACAGCAGGGCCAGTGTGGCAGTGTCGAAGAGCAGGCTGCGCAATGGCATCGCCGCCTTCATTCGCCGAAACGGTGGCGCACCGTGGCCGCGGCTTCGGCGTCGATGCGCACCGTGACGCGCAACGGCGGATAGTCACTGTTGCGTACGGTGATCTGGTGTTCGCCCTCAGCCAGGCTCAGCCGGTTCAGCGGCGGCGTGGTGCCAGTAGGGGTGCCATCGACCTCGACTTCGCCCCAGGGGCTGATCGCCAGTTGCAACACCCCCATCGTCGGCGCGGCGGCAGCAACCGCCGCAGCGGCTGCCCGCGCCGGTGTGGCACGGCCAGCGCGAGGCGTGGCGGGTGCAGGCGGACTCCTGCGGGCAACCGAGCCCGCGGTGGCTACCGGCAGCGAGGCATCCATCGCTGCGGCGTCGCCTGCATTGGCTGCGGGCACCGCCAGCGGCGCCGCCACGGGGGGCTCGACAGGAGTCGTGAGCAGCGGCGTGAGAGGGGCTGCTGAAACAGCCGTGAACGGAGCGGCCACGGCGGTTGCCGAGACGGACGGTGACTTCACAGCCCGCCACAGGTTGCTCAGCACCAGCGCCAGCGCCGTCAAACCGATGACCGGCGCCCCCAGCAACAGACCAGCCCGGCACCAACCGGCGGCCGCTGTTGGCCATCGCGCGAGGTGGCGTGGCGAAGCCGCGGTCGGCGCGCGTGGCGCGGGGCCTTGGCGCTCGGCCCAGCGCCGCAGTTCGGCGGCCATCGCTTCGGCCGATGCGTAACGGTCGGCCGGCTCGCGTGCCAGCGCGCGCCTGACGATCGACGACAGCGCGGGTGGCACGGTGGCGCGCAACAGGTGCGCAGGTTGCGGGTCGGTGTGCGTGACGGCATGGCTGATCTGCGCCACGCTGTCGCCGTCGAAAGCCTTGCGACCGGTCAGCAGTTCGTGAAACACGGCGCCGAGCGCATGGATGTCGGTGCGCGCATCGACCGGCCCGCCCAGCAGTTGCTCGGGCGACAGATAGTGCGGCGACCCGGCCACAGCGCCGTCCAGCGCCGGCAGCGTCGAGCGGTGCGCGACTCGCGCGATGCCGAAATCGAGCACCTTGGGTTTGTCGCGCCGGCTCAGGAAGATGTTGGCGGGCTTGATGTCGCAATGCACGACCCCGCGTGCATGGGCATAGGCCAGCGCGTCGGCCACGCGGCGCACCAGGGTGGCGGCCACCAGCGGGGTCGGCTGCCAGCCTTCGGCCAGACGCTGGCGCAGGTCGCAGCCGCGCAGCCGTTCCATTGCGATGTAGACGCCATGCGCCGACAGCCCGGCGTCGAAGACGGTGACGATGTGGGGGTGCGAAAGGCCGCCGGCAGCGCGCGCTTCGTTCAGGAACAAGCCGTCCAGCGCCGCCCGGGCGGGCGGATCGGTGTCGAAATGCAGGGTCTTGACCGCCACCGTGCGCGACAGCAACGGGTCCCAGGCTTCGTGCACCAGGCCAAGCCCGCCCCGGCCCAGCAGACCCTTGAGCGCATAGCGGCCGACATGCGAGATCGTGGGACGCTCGTCGGTCAGCGGGTCGTCGAGCTGCATCAGGTCGCTGGCCGGCAGGCTGTCGATGCCGGGCTCCCGCGGGCGGGTCGAAGCTGCGCTGCCCGGTCGGTGGTGCAGCGCCGGATCTGTTGCCTGGCATGGAAAGTCAGGCAATGGGATGCCCTGCGACAAAGGCAGCGACTGCACGGTCGCGGCAAACCCCGAAGGAGCCGCATCCGCCGGCCGTTGGCGTCGAAGAAAAGGAGGGAACACAACTGGGCAGCTTAAGCCGCAGGCCCCGTCGGCAGCCCCTCAAAAGCGGGGCTTTTTAGCGGCTAACGAACGCTGCAGCGTCCGGTGAGCCCGATGCCGGCGCACCGTGCGACGGTGCGCAACGTCGCGCGCCTGCCCGTTCGGACCGGACCGGGTCTAGGCGGACAGCGACGGGCCAGCGATCGGCGCTGGCACACCCAGTTCGCGCGCCAGCCGCGTCATGGCCGTCTGTAGCAGCGGCAGGGCGCTGGCGAACGACAACCGCACGAAGCGGCTGGCGTCGGCAGGGCCAAAGTCGCGCCCCGGGG
Source organism: Rubrivivax sp. (assembly GCA_039915715.1). Taxonomy (GTDB): domain Bacteria; phylum Pseudomonadota; class Gammaproteobacteria; order Burkholderiales; family Burkholderiaceae_C; genus Rubrivivax. Next base: position 4,815 of record JBDSMV010000336.1, read on the forward strand.
TCAGCGCCACATGCGCGTCGTCCATCATCCGCGCACAGAAGTCCCAGCTGCTGCGGTCGAAGCGCGAACAGTCGAACCAGGCATAGAAGGCGCCGTCGGGTGTTACCGGCACATCCAGGCCCAGCCGGCGCAGTGCCGGCACCACGAAGTCACGTCGCTGGGCGAAGGCGCTGCGGCGGGTTTCGTATTCGGCCAACGATTCGGCGCCGAAGCAGGCCAGCGCCGCATGCTGCGAGATGCTGCTGGCGCAGATGTACAGGTTCTGTGCCAGCTTCTCCACCGGTTCCACCAGTTGCGGTGGCAGCACCAGCCAGCCCAGCCGCCAGCCGGTCATGCCGAAGTACTTGCTGAAGCTGTTGACGCTGATGACGTGGTCGACCGTGTCGTTGCCCAATCCCAGCACACTGTGGCCATAGCGGTCGTCGTAGGACAGGCCGAGGTAGATCTCGTCGATGATCGAAACCCCGCCGCGGCTGCGCACTGCCTGCACGATGGCCGCCATCTCGTCGGGCGCGATCGAGGTGCCGGTGGGGTTGCCCGGTGATGCCAGCAACACTCCGCGGGTAGCGGGGCCCCAGTGACGCACCACCGAATCGGCGTCGAGCTGGAAGCGCGACGCCGCTGTGGTCGGTAACAGTTTCGCCCTGGCTCCGGCGGCGGCCACGAAATGGCGGTTGCACGGATAGCTGGGGTCGGGCATCAGCACTTCGTCGCCGGCCTCGAACAGCGCCAGCGTGATCAACTGCAGGGCGGCCGACGCGCCGGCGGTGACAACGATGCGCGCGGGGTCGATGTCCAGCCCGAAGCGGCTCGCATACCAGCCGGCGATCGCCTTGCGCAGCGCGGGCAGACCGAGTGCCGGCGTGTACTGCGTCAAGCCGTCGCGCACGCAGTCGGCGGCGGCGCGCTGCACGGCGACGGTGGCACCGAAATCGGGTTCGCCGATGTTGAGGAAGATCATCGGCTCGCCACCGCGCGCGGGGTCGCAAGCCGGGCTCTGCGCCAGAGCCGAGGCGGCCTTGGCGAACTCCATCACATAGAAGGGCTCGATCTGCTGCAGGCGCGACGCGGTGCGGATCATCGGCTCACGGTCGTTGAGGCGCGCTTGGAGATCTCAGCGCGCAGGCCGCGCTTCGCTGGGCCGCAGCTCGGCGCCGGCCTTGTCCAGCACGCCGTTGACATACTTGTGGCCATCGGTGCCGCCGAAGGTCTTGGCCAGTTCCACCGCTTCATTGATGGCCACCCGCAACGGCACCTCTATGCAGTGCTGCAACTCATAGACACCGAGCATCAGCACCGCATGTTCCACCGGCGACAGCAGCGTGGTCTTGCGGTCGACATGGCGCACCAGCACCGCATCGAGCGCCGCGGCATGCTCGATCGAGCCATGCAGCAGCGCGTCGAAATGTTCCCGGTCGGCTTTGTCAAATCCGTCCATCTCGCGCAGGTTGTCGACAATGGTGGCCGGCTCGGCGCCACCGATCAGCCACTGGTACAAGCCTTGCATCGCCAGTTCGCGGGCACGGCGCCGCGGCGATTTCTTCGGGGGTTTCGGGCCCCTCGGATCTTTGGCGGGCTGGGCCGTCGGGGCTTTCGGCGCTGTCGATTCAGTCGGGGCAGCTGGACCGGGTGTGGAGTCGCCCGGCGGGCTCACGACAAGCCGTCCAGCAAGTTGGCCATTTCGACCGCCACTCGCGCGGCATCGCGCCCCTTGTTGACCGCACGCGCCCAGGCCTGGGCTTCGTTTTCCACCGTCAGGATGGCATTGGCGATCGGGATTTCGTGCGCCAGCGACACCTTCGATACCCCGGCCGCGCTTTCGTTGGCCACCAACTCGAAGTGATAGGTTTCGCCGCGGATCACGCATCCCAGCGCGATCAGCGCATGGTAGTCGCCACTTTCGGCCATCGCATTCAGCAGCACCGGAATCTCCAGCGCGCCCGGCACGGTCAGGTGGGTGATGTCGGCCGCATCGACATCGAGCCGGTCGAGTTCAGCGAGGCAGGCATCGGCCAGCGCATCGGTGACAGCGCTGTTGTAGCGGGCGCGAACGATGCCGATGCGCAAGCCTTCGCCCTGCAGTTCGGCTTCGGTGCCCTGGTCGGCTTCCTGCATCCGCAGATCCTCGGTGGACTCAGTGCTTCAGCGGCAGGCTTGCTGCACGCGCGGTGCCGCCTGCTGGGCTGGCCTGTGGCGCGTTGTCGTCGACCGCGCTGTCGGCGGCGTCTTCCGGTTCGCAAGCGCCAGTGAAGCCGGTGATCTCGAGCCCGTAGCCGGCCATGCTGGGCATGCGCCGCGGACTGCCCAGAAGCCGCATCCGCCGCACCCCGAGCTCACGCAGGATCTGGGCACCGATGCCATAGGTGCGCAGATCCATCGGCGCAGGTCGGGCGTTCGGTTTCGGCTGTGCAGGCAACGCATCGGGCACGGTGCCGGGAAGCGAGCGCGGCAGCAGGCGTGGCAACAACGCCGCCGCATCGCCGCTGCAGTTGAGCAACACCGCAACTCCGCAGGACCCGCTTTGCAGTTGCTGCAGTGCCGAGCCCAACGGCCAGGAATGGTCGCTGCTGTCGAGGTCGAGCAAGTCGAATGCGGTGAAGGGTTCATGCACGCGCACCGGCACTTCGTCGGATGCCTGCCAGTGGCCATGGGTCAGTGCCAGATGCACGCCGCCGCTCTTGTCCGAGAAACCGATGCAGTCGAAGGAGCCGTGCGCGGTTCGCAATGGGCGCGAGCCCAGGCGTTCGATCAAGGTTTCATGCCGGCTGCGGTGGCCGATCAGGTCTTCGATGGTGCCGATCTTGAGCCCGTGCAGGACTGCGAAGCGTTCGAGGTCGGGCAGCCGTGCCATGGTGCCGTCGTCGTTCATGACCTCGCAGATCACCGCAGCCGGCATCAGTCCGGCCATGCCAGCGAGGTCGCAGCCGGCTTCGGTGTGGCCGGCGCGCATCAGCACACCGCCGTCTTGCGCCTGCAGCGGAAAGATGTGGCCGGGTTGAACCAGATCGGACGCGCGGGCACCGCGCGCCACGGCAGCCTGCACGGTGCGGGCGCGGTCGGCGGCCGAGATGCCGGTGGTGACCCCGGTGGCGGCTTCGATCGAGATCGTGAACGCAGTGCCGTGGCGGGTGCCGTTGCGCGCAGCCATCGGCAACAGTTGCAGCTGTTCGCAGCGTTCACGCGTCAGCGTCAGGCAGATCAGGCCGCGCGCATGACGCGCCATGAAGTTGATGGCGGCTGGCGTGACATGTTCGGCCGCGATCACCAGATCACCCTCGTTTTCGCGGTCTTCCTCGTCGACCAGGATCACCATGCGGCCGGCAGCAAGCTCGGCCACCAGTACGGGGGTGGGGGCAATGGGCATGGCGCGGATTGTAGGTGGGGCTTGCGGCAACGAAAAAGCCGCCCGAGGGCGGCTTCTTGCGTAGCGATGGGGAAAACTGCGTCGCGGTTCAGCGGTTCAGCGGTTCAGCAGTTCAGCAGTTCAGCAGTTCAGCAGTGATTGCGGCGGCGCGCGACCACCGCTGCGGCGCTCAGCGCCAGCCCAACCAGTGCCAGCGAGCCCGGCTCCGGCACGCCCACCGGTCCGAGGTTCCGCGTCATGCCGACCCGCATCGAATCGAGCCCGATGACATCGAGACCGGTTGGCGCTTGTGACAGCGAGACGCGAAAGCCGTCGAAGACATCGCCTTCGAGCATGGCGCTGATGCTGTAGAAAGTCAGCGTGCCATTGGCAGCCTGGACAACCGGGAACGACAGGACATCGCTGTAGACCACGGTCGTGCCGCGCATCAACTGGATGTTGACACTGCCGTTGAAGTCACCGAAGTCGGTGCCGAAGAACGACAGCGCCGACAGCGTGCCGCCCTGGAACTGGTAACTCAGGCTAGAGCTGGTTTCGAACCAGCCACCCGGATTGGGGAAGCCGCCGGGCAACGGAGTCAAGCCCAGTGTCGTGTTGTAACGCCCGAAGGTGGGGTTGGCTTTCTGACCGTCGATGAAGGAGCTTCGAGCCCCCGGGGTGCCGACGGCTGTGCCGCCGGTGTAGGAAAAGTCCAGCCCGGGCGACGGTGGCTCGAACTCATTGCGGCCGAGGAACGTCGTGTTGTTGTTGAACGCGTCGACCGATGTCTGAACCCCAGCTGACAGTGGCGGCGGCGACAGATTGCCCTGCGTGCGGAGGTCGCCTTGCGTGGTTGCCCCACCCATGAACGCCGCCTGGGCGGTCAATGCGGCACCGGCCAGGCCCAGGAAAGCAAAGACGAAACGGCTGGGCGCGAGTAGCTTGAACATACGGAACTCCTGGAGATCCGGGTCTGCGGACCCGTCGATGGCGAATTGATGGACAAGCTAGCAAGACTCATGCCGATAACCAAACTGGTTATAGATCAGCCACTTAGTCTGGACCCCCCGCAGTTGAGGGGTCCACGGTGTCAAGAATCTCGACGTTCTGCCGGACGCAGGCGCAACCGGCGGTCGTCTCCCAGCATCACCGAGTCCATCAAACGCAAGTGCATGGCGTCGGCAAGGTTTGCCGACTCGACCGAGTCCAGCAGTCCTCGCCCCGACCCCAGCAACAGCGGGGCCTGATACAGCAACCACTCGTCGACGAGCTGCGCGTTCGCCAGCGCCCCATTCAAGGTCGCTCCCGCCTCGACATGAAGTTCGTTGACCTGTCGGCTCGCAAGCTCGCGCAGCAACTCTGCCAGTGGAACGGCACAGCCCGGCGGCTCGCCTGGCGCTGCCGGGCCGGCTTCCGCATCGGGCGGCGGGCCTGTCGACAGCCAGATCTCGGCGCCTGCAGATTGAAGCTCGCGCTGTCTGTGGCGATCGACGCTGCTGGTGGCGACCAGCACCCGCCCGGGAGGCGCCAGCAGCTTGGCGTCCAGTGGCAGGCGCAGCCGCGAATCGAGCACCACCCGCAGCGGCTGCACGGTGGTCGCGATGCCGCGCACATCGAGGCGCGGGTTGTCGGCAAGCACAGTGCCGATGCCGCTCAGGATGGCGGATGCGCGACGCCGCCACGCGTGCCCGTCGTGCCGCGCCGCTGCGCCGGTGATCCACTGGCTGCGACCATCGAGCAAGGCGGTGCGGCCATCGAGCGTGATGGCGGCCTTGACGCGCACCCAGGGCCGGCCGCGTTCGATGCGGCTGAAGTAGCCGATGTTCAGCTCACGCGTCTGCTGCGCATGATGGTCGTCCCCGAGGTCGACCTGGATGCCGGCCTCATGCAGGCGTTGAAGGCCCTTGCCGGCGACTGCCGCAAACGGGTCGGCGGCTGCGGCCACGACGCGAGCGACGCCAGCCTGGATCAGGGCGTCGCAGCAGGGCGGGGTGCGCCCGTGGTGACAGCAGGGTTCCAGCGTGACCCATGCCGTTGCCCCTCTGATGTCGTTTCCGGCTTGTGCAGCATCGCGCAGCGCCATCACTTCGGCATGCGGACCGCCGACGAGCTGGGTGTGGCCCGAGCCGATGATGCGGCCGTCGTCGAAGCCGATCACGCAGCCGACACGGGGGTTCGGATCGCTCAGCCCGATGGCGGCTTCGGCTAGGCCGTGCGCCTGCTCGAGCCGGTCCTGATCGAGGGCAGTCAGAGTCAATGGCACCTGCCGGATTCTGCCAACCTGGCCGCCCGGGCCCACGGGTCGTCCCGATCGAGCCGCATCGACTCGACTGCCGCAATCAATAGGCCGGCTGGTGATGCCAGGTGCGGCCCAGTGTGGGCGCGGTTGCCGGCCCGTCTGGACAGGCGTAGGCAACGCTGCCATCGCCGCCTTTGATGACCAGAAAGTTCTGGTCGCCCAGCGACTTCGTCACCGCCACATAGTCCAGTGGGTGGTCGGCGGTCGGCAGCAGCGGAGGCGCCGGCGTCGGTAGCGGCACCGGTGGGTTCGCTTGCACCGAGGTGTAGCGGCACACCCGCAGCAAGGCGGCGGTGGGGTCGGCGACCGTGGCCGACAGGTTGCCGGACAAGCCGGTGACCGTCGACCGACCCGACCACGCCCGCGGCGGCGTCAGCCCGCGCAATTCGACTGCGCAGAAGTAGCGCATGAAACCGCCGCTGGGGTCGTCGGCCACCGCACAGGCTATCGGCGGGTCCGGCGCCACCGGGGTCACGGTCACCCCCAGCCCCGAGATCAAGTTGCCGGGTGGCGTCAGCCCCAGGCCCGCAACTGGTGGATCGACCAGGTTGGGGGCTGGCGAAGGCGGGTTGACCGTGGCAAAGCGCACATAGCCCGTCAGCAGGGCGAAGCCATCGGCCGGCGTGTCGCAGGACCCTGCGCCGGTGCACACCGACAGGATCAGACCAGTGAGGTTGTTGAACAGCCAGTAGGGCGGGTTGGGCGCGGGGGGCGTCGGTGCGCCCGATGGGTAGAACCTGCTGGTGCCGTTGCCTTGATCGACGGCGGCCAGTGGAATCACCGGGTTGCGGCCACCCAACTGCTGGACCACCGAAAAGTCCATCGAGGTTGCCATCGAGCCGGCCATCTCGCTGGACACCGCGGTCAGCAGCGACGGGAAGCGAATGCTTTGCTGCTGCCCGGCGATGTCGTTCCACGACACGTCGACCGTCAACGTCTTGTAATCCGGCATGTCGGTCCCGGCCCCGGGCGTCACGATCTGCTGCAGGGTGAACGCGTAGGGCAGCACAACGACGGCGGTGGCACCCTGCGTAGCAATGCTGTCGTAAGCGGTGCGCCCCGACGCCACGGTGATGACCGAAAACGCGCGTTGCTCTTCCAGCAGGGTGCGGGCGATCCGCACCGCCTCGGAGCGCTGCGCAGCGATGCTGGCATTGCCGCGCAGCACGGCCTGCAAGCCCACCATGCCGACCATGCCGAAGGCCATCACCGCCATCGCGACCACGGCTTCGATCAGACTGACGCCGCGTTGACGGGTGTGGAACGCCTTCACGGGAAATCCCGCCAACTGCCGGGAACGACCAGGAATGAGCCGCTGGTGTGCATCAGTCGGAGGATGGCCGTGCGGTCGTAGGTGACCGCAGCCGCATCCGACCCGGTGACTGTCGAGGCACTGACCAGTGCGCCCTCGATGCGGCCCGGGCTCAGCGAGGCACGTTCGGCATAGACGAACCCGAAGATTGAGGCGCCACCGCTCATAGACAGCCCACCCTCGATGACCAGGACGACCGGCGCAGCTGCGCTCCCGAGCGTGTCCGACGCACTGCTCAGCGAAAGCCCCGCTCCGATTCCCGAACCTTCAAGATAGATCGGGCGACCTGGATTGCTCGCGATGACCGGATTGAGAGTGGCCGCAGTGCATGCGGTCGAGCAATCGAGCCTGATCACTGCGGGCTGGTCGCGGTAGGCCGCGCGGCGGATCCCGAAAACCGAGGTGAACAGACACTGCTCGCAACTATCGGAGTCGAGGTCCGGCGACGCCAAGTTGGAATCGTTGAAGGACGCAGTGGCCGAAGCCGGCGTGCCAGCCGGGCCTTGGAGGACCGGCGACACCATTGCCACCAGCCCACCGGGCAAAGGCCCGGGCCCGGTGTGCACCGTGACGCCCGTCGATGGATCGGCATTGGTGATGCTCATGCCCGACACACTCGATGGGGATTGAACCAACGGGTAACGAGCAGTCACCGCGGCAACCGGGGGCGCCCGCACACCGTTCAACAGGCCCATCACGCCGCAGAGCGTCGAGCCGCATTTGAAGGCGGTGATGCTGGGCTGGACGAGCGTCAGGCACTGGAGATCGAAGCTGTTGCAACCGTTGACTTCGATGCGCATGACCCCGGGTCGAAGCGAAGCACCCAGACCGGTGGTGTTGAAGCGCACCGCAAAGGCAGGAAAGGGCCCGGCGCCAGTGGGCGCGGGCGGTGCCACCAGCGCTCCATCGCCGGGGCAACTGCACTGCCAGGCGGTGCCATCGAATGCGCAGGCGGCCCAGCGCGGAGTACCCGGTGCTGCGGTCAATGGGGGGGCAGTGACGAAACCGTCGACGTCAGAGATGCTCAGGTAGCGTTGCCGAAAGGTGCTTTGCGTGACGTCGGTGGTGGGGTTGCACGACGCGTCGATGCGGCCGGCGTTGAGCATGACGGTGGCCCACTGCAACCCGGATTCCGCCGCCTCGGTCAACTGAGAAGCCCGGTAGTGGTTGGCCGATGTCCGCTGCTCGAAGATCAGGTTGCGCGCCGCGTAGGCAGCGGTCAGCGACACCACGAAGAACAGCAGCATCACGATCACGAGCGTCGCTGCGCCGCGTTGTCGGGCCGGCCCGATGGCCATGGGGCGGGGATGGCGGCTCATGTCGGACACGATTGGGTCGGGCTCACATTGAAGACGAGCTGGTCGTTGCGGATCTTGACGACGCTTCTCACGGTGCGAACGATCGGTTGGCTGCCAGGGGGCTGATTGGCCGCTTGCGCGGTGATGTCGATGACGAAACTGCGCACGTCGACCCTGGGCCAACACGCGTTGCCGCCGCCTGCACACAAGCGTTGACAGACGAGCGTCACCGGCGGCTCGTCCTGGGCCGTGACCAGAAACCGGGTCACCGTCATCGTGGCCGGGTCGGTCAGCTCCTGCCACTGGTCGGCCACCACCCCCGTGCCAGCCAGGAAGGTCTTGATGACGCCCTGCTCCAGCTTGAAGCCGTAGTTCAGGATGCCCTGGGTTCGCGACGAAATGAAGTTGACCTGGGTCGCCGATCCGGCTGCCGGCGACACTGCAGAACCCAGGGATTGCGAGAGATTGAAGTCCGGGCGCCAAACCGACTGTGCGCTGGCTGCGGCGATGCCACCCCAGGCGCCGGCGCGCCGCAGTTCGCGGCCGATGATGTCGGCTGTGGCGCGCAGGTCCTGCTGAACCTGGGTTTCCTGCAGCAGCCGACGGTTGTCGCTCAACTGCAGCGCCAGCAGGGTGCTGGCGGCGGCCACCACGAACAAGCCGACGGTGACACCGACCAACAATTCGACCAAGCTGAGCCCGGACTGGCGCCGGATGAACGAAGGGCGTGAAGCGTTCATGGCCCTGGCGGTGGAGTCGGGCAAGACACGAGCTGCATGCGCTGGCTGTCCGGTGCACACACGGTGGGCCGGCCCGACTGAATGATCGTGGTGCGCAAACGGCGCGCATCGTCGATGCGGAAGTCGACGGTCACCCGCGCCAGCGGAACCGCTGCGCTGTCGAGCGGAATCTGCAACAGCCCGCCGCTTTGGGGGTCGAAGGCGAACGTTGCGTCCTGCGTCGCCGGTTCCAGCACCAGGTCGACGCCATCGTCGTGCGGCAGCACGACCGTACGGACTTCGCTCCGGGTACCCGGCAGGGGGTTGGAGCAGGCGCTGCCAACGCCCCGGGTGCAATCGCAGTAGCCGTCCGAAGCGACGTTCGTGAAGAAGATGGTGTAGCAGCTCAGACCCGGGGCGCCGCCCCCTGAGCTCACCTGACCCAGCACCACGCGCATCAAACGACCTTGGGCCACCGCCTGGCTGCGGGCGAATTGCATGTCGGTGACGAACTGCGCGCTGGCACCGCGCAGCCGCTGCATCTGGATCATGTCGCGAAACGACGGTGCTGCCAGCAGCAGGAGGACCCCGGCAATGGCGATCACCACCATCAGCTCGATCAACGTGAAGCCGCGGCGCGGGCGTTTCATCGTGCCCAACAGCGGTTGCCCGCGCTGAAGTCCAGAGTCCCGCCCGCTGCGGCCGAGCCGTACAGGATGTTGCCGTTGTTCACGCTCACCGCCAGTTGGGCGCAGTTGCCGTCCTCAACTTGCGAACTGCCTGACACCGCGCTGGCCACCACCACATAGGCCGTCGCGGTGGGGGTGCCATTGATGGCGAGTGTGTAGCGGCCGCCGTTGGCCGCCGAGATGATGCCCAGGCCTGGCGGCGAATCGGTCGGCCCGTTGGAGAGTTGAGCGCTGTAGTTCGCGTTGTTCGAACGCCAGCGTTCCTGCGCCATCTGCACCGCGTTGAGCCGGCCGAAGGCTTCGGTGCGACGGCCCTTGCGGATCGCGTCCACGAAGGAGGGAAACACCAGCGCGCTCAGCACCGCGATGATCACCATCACGATCACGAGTTCGATGATGGTGAATCCGCGAGCCGCGGCGCCACAGCGCTGGCGCTGCTTGTTGCGGCTGCTGCAGGGCAGGGCGCGGACGGGTGGGGTGCCATGCGGACTGTTCACAGCGTGAATTATCCGCAGGCCTTCGGCCGCGCCCTTCGCGACGCCGGCCGCCGGTCGGTGGTCACAAACCGCCTGTCGGGCACCCCCCGCGAACGCGGGGCGAAGAAAACCCGTACCGGGCGCAGCTTCAAAGGCGCTGGAGCGGTCAGCACGCCCTGTATCCCGGCACGCCGTTCGGGCTGCATGCGCGCACGCGGCCCATGATGTTGACGACCACATGCAGGGTCTGCGCGTTCGGGTTGCTCAGCTTCAGGGTCGCGGTCGGGGTCACGGTGCCGGTACCAGGGTCGAAGCCGAAGGTGCTCGACGCGGTGCGGATGCTGAGCCGGTCGGCGGGGGTGAACACCACGGTGCGCACGGCCGCACCGTTGCCGGTGCAGACCGCGGGCTGGTCGGGCGCGCTGCAACGGCAGGACCCGGGGCTGCCGGTGTGGATCACATAACAGCCCGAACCGGTGCCGACACCGAAGGTGAAGCGAACTGCTTCGCGGCGTTCGACCGCCAGGCTGCGGGCGTATTGCAATTCGGTTTCGACGAGTGCCGCCGCACCCTGCAAGCGCTTGCCATCCTGCAGCGCCATGAAGCCCGGCGCCGCACTGCCCAGCAAGGTGCCGGCCACCGCCATCACCGTCATCGATTCGATCAACGAGAAGCCGCGGCTTGTGCGGTTGGTGC
>JBDSMV010000416.1:0-4640 GCA_039915715.1 Rubrivivax sp.
TGAGGCCCTTGATGATGACGCGCACCACGCCCGACGCGATGATCGCCTTCTGCACCTCGATGTCAGCGCGCACGTCCGCGAGCTGCGCGTCGAGGTCATCGACCGGGGGCGGCTCCGACATGCGCCGCGGTGGGAAGGCCGGCGTGCTCGGTCAGATAAGCCAGGCCGAGCGTGATCAGCAGCAGGTTCAGCATGAAGAGCTCTTCGCTCCTGCGCCGCGCCACCAACGTCAGCCACCAGCGCATCACGCGCTGGCCGCCCACCAGCAGCAGTGTCAGCAACACCGCGGCTTTGACAAATGCAAGCCCCATGGCGGTTGCCAGCTCGGCGCCGGGCGAGCCGAGCGCCGGGATCAACACCAGCAGCGGCACGACTGCCAGATCTTGAAACAACAAGACCCCGAGCACGCGGCGTCCGTGTTCGCTGGCCAGCTCCAACCGCTCGGCCATCAGCTTGACGACGATTGCGGTCGACGACATCGCCATCGCGCCGCCCAGCACCACCGCACCTTGCCAGCCCATCGCCCACGGCCTGCCGGTGATGGCAGGATAGGCCCAGGCGATCACGAAATGCCCGGCGATGGCGCCCGCCAAGGTCAGCACCACTTGCCACAGACCCAGGCCAAACACCAGCGAGCGCATGCTGCGCAGTTTGGGCAGGTTGAATTCGAGCCCGATCACGAACATCAGGAACACGACGCCGAACTCGGCCAGGTACTGGACGCCCGCGGTGTCGGCAGCGAGGGCCAGCGCATTGGGGCCGATCACCACCCCCACCGCCAGGTAGCCCAGCATCGGCGGCAGCTTCAGCGAGCGACACGCCACCACACCGAGCACAGCGGCGATCAGGTACAGCAGGACGACTTCGAGTGTGCTGGCCATGGGTGCCTAGAATCGTTCGATGCTAGTCGACCCCCCCGCGTGCACCGCGCCCGCCGACCCGGGACTTCCCCGCCATTCGCGACCATGACAACCGACCAGGCCTTTGATGCAAGCCGCGCCTTGCGCATGGCGGCGCGCACCTTCGAAATCGAAGCTCGGGCCTTGCAGGCGATGGCCGCGCGCATCGGCGACACCTTCGCCGCGGCGGTGCAGACCATCCTGATGTGCAAGGGCCGCGTGGTGGTGATGGGCATGGGAAAAAGCGGCCATGTGGGCCGCAAGATCGCGGCCACGCTGGCGTCCACCGGCACCCCGGCGATGTTCGTGCACCCGGGCGAGGCCAGCCATGGCGACCTGGGGATGGTGATGGCCGGCGATGTGGTGCTGGCGATCAGCAACAGCGGCGAGAGCGAAGAGCTGGCGGCGATCCTGCCGGCGATCCGGCGGCTGTCGGTGACCTTTGTCGCGATGACCGGCAAGGCCGAGTCGACCCTGGCGCGCCATGCCGACATCGTGCTGTCCAGCGCGGTCGACGAGGAAGCCTGCCCGTTGAACCTGGCGCCCACCGCCAGCACCACCGCTCAAATGGCGATGGGCGACGCGCTGGCGGTGGCGTTGCTGGATGCGCGTGGTTTTCGCGAAGCCGACTTTGCGCGCTCCCACCCCGGGGGCAGCCTGGGCCGCAAGCTGTTGATGCATGTGCACGACCTGATGCGCAGCGGCGACGCGGTGCCACGCGTGCCACCCGACGCCACCATCAACGACCTGCTGCGCGAGATGACCGGCAAGGGCCTCGGGTTCACTGCGGTGGCCGACGTTGCCGGCCTGCCGATCGGCATCTTCACCGACGGTGACCTGCGGCGCCTGATCGAACGTGGCGCCGACCTGCGGGCGTTGACAGCCACGCAGGTCATGCACCCGTCCCCGCGTCTGGTGCGCGCCGATGCGCTGGCGGTCGACGCCGCCGGAGTGATGGAGCGCCACCGCGTCACGAGCGTGTTGGTGGTGGACGCCGACGGGTCGCTGGTGGGCGCACTCAACTCCAACGATCTGATGCGGGCGAAAGTGATATGAGCGGCGGCTGCAGGTGCGGTGGGACCCGCGCATGACGACGCCGGATCCGCCACTGGCCATCGGCTTCGACCCCGAACTGCTGTTGCGCGCCCAAGGCAGCGGCCTCGGCATGCGGGCCGCCATCTTCGATGTCGATGGGGTGCTGACCGACGGGCGGCTCTACATCGGCGAGCAGGGTGAAGCGGTCAAGGCTTTCAACGCGCTCGATGGCCATGGGCTCAAGCTGTTGCGGCTGGGCGGCATCGAGCCGCTGGTTATCACCGGTCGCGACTCGCCGGCGGTGCGGCGCCGCATTGCCGACCTGGGCCTGATGCATGCCGCCTACGGCGTGCACGACAAGCTGGCCGCCGCGACGCCGTTGCTGGCCACGCTGGGTCTGGCGTGGGCCGATGTCGCGGCGATGGGTGACGACTGGCCCGATCTTCCGCTGCTGACGCGCGCTGGGTTCGCCTGTGCTCCGCCCAACGCGCATGCCGAGGTCCGTCGCATCGCCCATCACGTCACCGTTGCTCGCGGCGGCGAAGGCGCGGCACGCGAGCTTTGCGACCTGCTGTTGATGGCCAATGGACGCTACGGTGCGCTGTTGCACAGCCACCTGCAGACGCTGGACGGAACTTGAGCCCCGAGTAGAAGGTGCCCCCACGCTCGCTTTCGCTCGCTGCCCCCCGAGGGGGCGTTCGCCTGCGGCCCGGCGAAGCCGGTTCCGCGGCTTTTCTCGGGGGTCTCCGCGCGCGCGAGGGCGGTCCTTGCGGCGTGCGTTGTGGCGAGTTGACTTGAGCATCGATCTGGATCTGCCTGACTTGCCCGAGGTGCCGATTTCGCTCGGTGCGGCGCGGCGCCCGGCCGCCCGGCCGCAGGTGCCGTGGCAGGACCGTGCGCAGGAACGTCTGGTGGCTTATCTGCCGTTGCTGCTGATGGCGCTGATGGCGCTGTCGACCTGGTGGCTCGTGAAGAACGCCCCGAGGGCGCCCGGAGTGACCGCCGTGAAAGCGTTGACCGACGATCCGGACTATGTGATGCAGCGGTTCTCGCTCGACCGCTTCGGTGCCGACGGGCACCTGCGCGTGCGCATCGATGGCGCTGAACTCCGCCACCTGCCGGCGTCGGACCGGATCGAGATCGACCAGCCCCGGTTGCGCGCGGTGGCTGCCGATGGGCGCGTGATGTTGGCGCAGGCCCGGCGCGCGATCGGCAACGGTGACGCCAGCGAGGTGCAGTTGCTGGGCGACGCCCAGGTCACCACTGAAGACAGCCATGGTGACCCACTGGTGTTGCGGGGTGAATTCCTGCATGCCTTTTTGGTTGTCGAGCGCGTGAGCTCGAACCTGCCGGTGCAGGTGATCAGCGGCGCCGCCCGCATTGGGGCGGCCACCCTGGCTTATGACCACGCCACCGGGCGCATCGACCTGGGCGGTCCGGTGCGAGCCCAGATGCCGGCGCGGGCTGTCAAGCGTTGAATCCGGCAACCGTTGCAGCCATGGCGGCACCCGCACCCGCACGCGCACCCGCACCCGCACCCGGGTTCGAGCCTTTGCCGCAAGCCAGCACGCCACCGCAGGGACGACTGGTGTTCATCACCGGTGCGTCCAGCGGCATCGGTCAGGCGCTGGCAGCGCGTTACGCCCGAGCCGGTTGGCGGCTGGCGTTGGTGGCGCGTCGCACCGATGCACTGCGGGCCTGGATCGACGCCCAAGGGCTGGCCGATGCGGCTGCGGCGGGTCGGGTGACGGTCCATGGCGCCGATGTCTCGGTGCCCGACAGCATCGTCGCTGCCGCGCAGGCCTGCATGGATCAGCAGGGTCTGCCCGATGTGGTGATCGCCAATGCCGGCATCAGCATCGGAATGGACAGCGCCGTGCGCGCCGACCTGGCGGTGATGCAGGACACCTTCGCCACCAACAACGTCGGCCTGGCGGCGACCTTTCACCCGTTCATCGAGCCGATGCGGGCCAGGCGGTCGGGCACGCTGGTGGGCATCGCCAGCGTGGCCGCGATTCGCGGTTTGCCGGGCCACGGCGCCTATTGCGCCAGCAAGGCTGCGGTGGTGGCCTACTGCGAAAGCCTGCGCGGCGAATGCCGCGGTCAGGGCGTGAAGGTCGTCACCCTGCTGCCCGGCTACATCGCCACGCCGCTGACGGCGAAGAACCGCTATCCGATGCCGTTCCTGATGCCGGCGGGTGATTTCGCCGACCGGGCCTTCGATGCGATCGAACGCGGAAGTTCCTGGCGCGTGATCCCGTGGCAGATGGCGGTGGTGGTGAAACTGCTGCGGGTGCTACCCAACGCGGTGTTCGACCGTTTGCTGAAGGGGCGCAGCCGCAAGGCGCGGCGCGAGTGACGCACCGCGGTGCTGGCGTCGGCAGCACCAGCCGCCGAGCCGAATCGACTCCGACGGCTCCGGAACGAAAAAGGCGCCCGAAGGCGCCTGTCTCGACTTTGGCCTGAAAGCTCAGTAGCCGCCGCGACTGCCGCCACCACCACCGCTGCCGTAGCCCCCACCACCGCCGCCGCTGCTGCCGCCGCGGTTGCCACTGCCACCGCCGCCACCGTAGGGGCTGCGGCCACCGCCACCGCCACCACCCGTGCCGCCGCCACCGGCGGCGCCGGGGTGCTGCTGCGCCGCAACGCCATCCTGGTCTTCATGAGCGTCGAGCTGATGCTCAACAGCGTCAACCTGACCCTGGT
>JBDSMV010000419.1:0-5866 GCA_039915715.1 Rubrivivax sp.
GTGTTGGCGTTGAAGAAGGCCAGCGGGTCGGGAAACTCCACCGTCACGCAGCGGTGCGTTGCGGTCCAGCGGTCGATCTTGCGGCCGCCGCTGTTGAGGTAGGCCACCAGGCTTTCCAGCAGGGTGGTCTTCAGCAGGCAGAAGACAGGCTGGCTGCGCAGCTCACCGCTTTCGCCGCCTTCGCCAGGTTCACGCGATGCCGCCATCGCGATCTCGGCGTCGTCGCGTTCCAAGGCTTCGGCCAGGCGCTGTGCCAGATCGAGCGGGAAGTCGGGCGTGTCGCAGGGCACCGTCAGCAGATACGGCGTGTCGCAATGTTCCAGGCCCGCCAGCCAACCTGCCAGCGGCCCCGCAAAGTCGGCCACCGGGTCGGGCCACACCGGCACGCCCATCGACTCGTAGGCGCCCAGGTTGCGGTTGGCGTTGACGATCACCGCGCCCACCTGCGGTCCCAGCCGCAGCATGGCGTGCATGGCCAGCGTGCTGCCGCGGTGGTTCTGCAGGCCCTTGTCGACCCCGCCCATGCGGCTGCCACGGCCACCGCACAGGATCAGGCCGGTGATGGCGTCGGCTTCGATCACGGCAGCTCCAGCATGTCGAAGGCCTGCGCTTCGACTTGCATGAACACGTCTGTGAACCGCGCCACCGCGCGCCACAGCTCGGCGCTTGGATGGGCGAGCACGGCTTCGCACAACTGCGGCACCCAGGGCTGCAGGTGGCTGCGGAAGAAGCGCCGCTGCTGCTCCAGGTTGCAAACGGCGATGTCGTCGCCGGCGATCAGGTAGCGCATAACTTCCAGACCGTAGGCGATGTGGTCTTCGGTTTCCAGTGCATCGCCGTCACGCGTCAAACCCAACGTCTGCAGGTCGTTGCGCAGCAGCGCCAACGGCTTCTCGTTGAGGAAGCCGCTCAGGTGATAGGAACCGTAGGCGAAGATCTCGGGTTTGCCGACGCCGTGGAAGAGCGCGGCGTGCTCCGCGGCAGCCGCCTCGGAGGTGGTGGCGCGCATGGCGGACACCAGCATCTGCCAGGGCGCTTCCAGGTGGCCGCCGGCTTCGGGCGCCTGCGTCACCGCGGTGCCGAAACCGCGCAGCAGTTGCGCGTCGGGCGGTGCCAGCCACAGGTTCGCGAGCAAGCCGTAGAGCTCGGCGCGCGCCAGCTCGGTGCTGTCGTCGACAGGGGCGAAACTCAGCGGGGCGGCAGTCATCGCGGCTTCGGGATCCAGGTGCTCAGAGGTCAGTGATGCGCACTTCGGCCGTGCTGCTGTGCAGGTCGATGACGCGGCAGTCGCCGCACATCTTCAAGCGCTCTGCGGCCGCACCCTGAAAAGCGCTGTGACCCGACAGCTTGGTCACCATGTTTTGAATCGCCAGCAGGGTGCCGAAAGGCTTGCCGCAGCGGATGCAGGCATAGGGCTCCATCTCGTTGAGCACGCGTGCGGCCTTGCGGGCCTTGCCGCCATCGGCGAACCACAGCCGTGGTTGCAGGGTGATGGCGTCTTCGGGGCAGGTGCTGGCGCACAGGCCGCATTGCACGCAGTTCTTCTCGATGAACTTCAGCTGGGGTGCATCGGGGTTGTCGGCGAGCGCGGCTTCGGGGCAGGCGCTGACACAACTCAGGCACAGGGTGCAGCGCTCAGGGTCGACCACCAGGGTGCCGAAGGGTGCGCCGGCCGCCGGCAACGGCACCTCGTCGACCGGCTGCGGGGCCTGGCTCAGCAGGTGGTCGAGTGCCAACTCCAGCGTGGCGCGCTTGTCGGCTTGCGCGGCGAAGGCAGCGGGTCGGGCCACACCGGTGGCCGGTGCGGCGCGCAACGCGGCATCCAGCGCGGCCAGATCGCTTTGGAAGCCACCTTCGTGGGCGTCGATCACACGCAGATGCTGGCCGCCGTAACCCAAGCCACTGAGCAGGGCTTGCGCCACTGCCATCTGTTCGGTCAGCGCCTGCCGGTACTCGGGCGCTTCTTCATCGGTCATCAGCACCCAGATCTGGTTTGCACCCTGGGCGATGGCGGCCAGCCACAGATCGATGCCGATGCTGGCGGTGTGCCACACCGCCACCGGCAACACACGCGCCGGCACCCCATGCAGGCCCTGCGCGCCACCGCTGCGGCGCGTGGTGCGGGCCGCGCGACCCAACGCGTCGAGCAACTGCGTGCCTGCGATCTCGCTGTGGATCAGCAGTGCTGGCGGGCGCTCTGCAACGGCGCCCGGCGAGGAGGCGGGAACCGCCGAAATCGCCGGCCCCGCGTTGCGATAGGCCGCCAGCATCGTGCGCAGTCGCCGGCCCTGATCGACCGTGTTCGGATAGGCAAATCCCATCGCGCCACTGGGGCAGACGGTGGTACACGCCCCGCATCCCACACACAGATGCGGCTCGACGATCACACCGCCCGCCAACGCTCCCTTGGGTTTGTTCTTCTTGGACGCGTCGCTGCGGATGGCCTGCGTCGAGCAGACATCGATGCAGGCCGTGCAGCCGATCTGCTCGTTGCGGCTGTGGGCGCAAAGCTTGTGCTGGTAGTTGAAGAACTTGGGCTTGTCGAAGGTGCCGGTGAGTTCGCGCAATGCCAGCACCGCGGTCACCAGCGCGTCGCTGTCGGATCCGGTGTGAGCCGCGTGAAAGTAGCCTTGCGGCGGCTGATGTTGGCGGAAGGCGGGTTCGGGCCGAAGGTCCAGCACCAGGTCGAAGCGGTCTTCGGTCACCAACGGGGCACGACTGAAGTCGATCGCACCGGCCGCATCGCAGACCCGCACGCAGTCGCGGTGGTTGCGGCAGGCGTCGAGGTCGATGCGGTAGTCGAAGCCGATCGCGCCTTCGGGGCAGGCGTCGATGCAGGCGTTGCAGCGCGTGCAGACATCGAGGTCGATCGGGTTCGAGCTTTCCCATTCGGCTTCGAAGCTGCCGAGCCAGCCTGACAGCCGCGTCAGGCTGCCGCTGTGGGTGGCTCGTCGGTGGGCTTGCATCAAGCGCCCGCCGCCGCTGGCCAGCACGCTGACATCGAGTCGCTCTTCCAGCATCACCGCGGCGCGTTCTGCGTCGTCGCCGCGTCCGATCACGAGGCAGCGACCGGCAGACGTGTAGCTCACGGTTGCCACGGGATCCGGCGCCGGCAATTGCGCCGCCGCGATCAGCGCCGCCAGCTTCGGCGTGGCTTGGGCGGCATCACGCGACCAGCCGCCGACCTCCCGGATGTTGACGAAATGGATCGGCCGTTCCTGCACCGACGCTGCGCCTTCGGTTTCGGCGTTCAAGGCCAGGAACAGCGACTGCTCTTGCGTGCAGGCCACCAGCAGTTCGTCGCCGCTGGCCCCGCTCTCTTTGGCTGCGCGCTGGAAGGCGCCGGCTTCGCGCCGACACAGCAGGGTGTGGACGGTGTCGAGCCCGTCAGCGCTGGCGCCGGGGGTCTTCGACAGCGCCCGTGCCAGAGCCGGTGCGTCCAGCGGCATCGTCCGGTTGCAGTCGCAGATCAGGGTCTTCATCGGGTGCGGGTTCGGGCGGGGGCGGAGCGGTGGTTGCGAATGGAGCAGCGGGCGCGGCGTCGGAGTCGGAGTCGGCGGGCAGAGCCGCCGGCGCGACAACCTCGCCAGCGTCCGATTGTGCAATCGCCGCGTCGGCAGCCTCGGCTTCGGGTTCGTCGTCGAACAGCTTCAGGAACGCGGTCTGCGTCATCCGCCGCAGCATGCCAGGCGGTAGCGGGTCTGGCTTGCCATAGTCGTCGATGTAGGTGTCGAGCCCGTCCATGATGTTGTAGTGCGGGTCGGTGAACAGCTGCTTGAGCGCGGCGTTGCGGACATCGGGTGCCACGCCGCGGGCGACAAAGGCGCTGTAGTCGGAGTCGCGGGTCAGCGCGGCCACGTCGGCCAGCGTGAGCGGTGCGACCTCGGGTTTCGTGGCGGGTTCCGACGCAAGTACCGCATCGGTCGCAGGCGGCGAAGCAAGGGGCACGTCGGGCAGGTGGGCCGGGGCGACCGCCGCAGCCTCGACGCGGTTCAACGGGGGCGTGATGCCCGGCTCCACCGGCGCCGGCTTGCCGCTCTGCACCACGGCCTTTCGGCGCGACCAGCGAGACAGGAATCCGTCGTCCTCAGCCATGGTTGACCACAGTCAAGCTGGGGGCCCGCTCGCCCCGCACCAGAAACAACCGATCCGCCGCTTCATCCGCGACGGTGAAGCCGTGGCGGAAATAAAGACGTTGCGCCGCGTCGTTGACTCGAAGCACCCGCAGTCGAACGGGCTTGCCCAGAAGGGCCGCTTCGTGAATGACCTGCTGCAGCAGGAGCGTTCCGAGACCCTGCTGTCGATGGCTACGAAGCAGGTACAACTTGACGAGCCAGAGATGGTCCGGGTGCTCCTCCACGGCCAGCAATCCCGCCGTCGATCCGCGGCAAGACGCGATGCGGTGCGTGGACAGCGTGAAGTTGCGGCGGTGCTTTTCCCGCTGTTCAGCGTCGTCCCAGACACCCCAGGCCTGCAACGAATAATCGCGCATCGCATCGACGGTGATGGCGTAGGTCAGATCGAGATCGCCGATCAGCGCGGGGCGCAGGGCGTAAGGCGGGGGATGCGTGGCCAGTGGCTGACCGGCAGCAGGTCTATCGCTCATGCGGTGCCTTGAACGACACCGGACGCTTGCGTTTCTTGACCTCGGGCTCGTAGTGCGCATCGGTGTAGGCCGCCAACCATTCGCACACCGGCGCGGGCAGCGGCACGTTCTCGACCTGCTCCTGCGCGTCCAGCAAGCGGCCGGCCTCGTTGTACGACACGGTGACGAACTCGGTGGTGAGCTCCGAAGGATCGGCTTCAACGGTGCGCCACATCACGAACCAGGCCGGAGCGCCGGACGTGAGGTTCAGGTAGTAGCCCTCGCATTCATCGCGGAACAGGGTCAATGGGCGGCCCGGGTGCACGAACAGCCGGGTGCTGCCGTCGTCGCGCAAGGTGCGCGCTTCGGTCCCGAACTGGCCTTCGTCGACTTGCACATCGACGAGCCTGAAACGCCACTCCTGCCAGCGGTTGGGTTGCCGTTCGCGCTCGTACAGCACGGCGATCGGCAAAGTGGGGCGGGGTTCGGTTGGCACGGGTTGGCAGTGTAGGACTCGGCGAGCGGGCATCGTCGGGCGGGCATCGTCGATCTGATCAGCGCCTGGCTGGCGACCGCGGCAACCGCAGACCCGGCTTCGTACCTATCCCATAGGGGTGCATCCCGATGGCCGTGGGGGTTTACCGCAGGTTAAATTCGAGGCGGGTATGCATCCGCCTTCATAAGGATGCGCCAGCAGGAGTTCTGTGATGAACCAGTCGCCCAAGACCACAGTCGCCGCTGCCAACGGCGGTCTCGTGAGCCCCGCGTCCGACAACGCTCTCAACGGTTTGACCCGCCGCCGCATCTTTGCCGGTGCCGGCACGGTGGGTGCGCTCGCTGCTGTCGCCGCGGTGGTGCCGCTGGCCCAACGGGCTGCGCCGGTGCCTGCTGCGGACCAGAAGATCGCGGCCGCCGCCGCCGGCGGCTACCAGGTCACCGACCACGTGCTGCGCTATTACCAGACGGCTCGCGTTTGAAGCGGCGCTGACCGCACTCGCACCCGCCCCGCACCCGCCCTGCACCCATCAGCCGCTCGCGCCAGACCCCGCCAGCGCACAAGGACACCGCATGTTGCTCACCCGCCGTTCCCCTTCCCCGTCCACCGCCCATGCCGCGCCCTCGCTGTCCAGCGGCATGGTCGCCAGCCTGGCTCGAGGTGTCACGCGTGCCATTCCCACGATGGACCGGCGTGCGTTCCTGCGCCGTTCGGGCATGGGGCTGGGCGCAGGGCTCGCGGCTTCGCAGCTGACGTTGGTGAAGAAGGCGCAGGCCGCCGACAAG
>JBDSMV010000086.1:0-3669 GCA_039915715.1 Rubrivivax sp.
GAAATGATGGCAAACGTTCTTCTGCGCCCGACCTGCTCCGAGATTGAACCGTCTGCCATCCGCTCGCTTTCCGTCTTGGTGGTTGTCGGCCGGGGTGCAGGCGTCCTGCTCCAGGCGCCTGGCGCCACCCCTCGAGTGCGCATTGTCCTCGGTGATCGATGGTGCGAGCGACCGCGACCACCACGAGCCACGCGCTGCGTGCGCCTCGCCTCTCGAAGGGCGAAATCGGTGGATGGCGCGCTAGCGCGGCGCGGCGGTCGAAGCTGCAATCACCTCGCCGTTCTTCACTTGAAGCGTGGGGCCGGGGCGCGACGCCATCCGCGTCGTCAGCTCCTTGCCATCGAGCCGGTAGGTGACGTTGTAGCCAACCACATGCTGTGATTTCTCGTCGACTGTTTTGCAGCGACGCTCGGTGGTGGTGGTGACATCGCGTTGCTGCAGATTCTTCTGCACCTGGTTGCCGGCATAGCCGCCACCCGCTGCGCCGGCGATGGTCGCGAGCGTCTTGCCGGTGCCACCCCCGATCTGGTTGCCGATCAAGCCTCCCGCCAGGCCGCCGACGATGGTGCCGGCGATGCGCTTCTCGTCCTGCACCGGTGCCCGGTGGGTGACCTGCACATCACTGCAACGCTCTTGCGGAGTGACCACGGTTTCCGTGATCTCTTTCACCGACACCACCGTCGCTTGCTGGGGCTTGTCCAGGGTCTTGAACGCAGACACCGCGCCGGCACCCACCAGCACCATCGCCAAGCCGCCGATGGCGACACCCTTGATCATCGACTTGTCCATTTGCTGTCCTTCCAGAATTGCGTTGAGCGATGAAGCCGCATTGGAGTCGGCGTCATCGCTTGGCCACGTAGGAAGGAAGGCCAACGGCGCGCAGAAGGCGCTGTCAGGCGTTTATTTCAGGTCGAAACGTCCCAAATTCATGACCTTGGTCCAGGCGGCGACAAAGTCATCGACGAACTTGCCGTTGGCATCGCTGGCCGCATAGACCTCGGCCAGTGCCCGCAGCTGCGAGTTCGAGCCGAACACCAGGTCCACCACCGTGCCGCTCCAGCGCGGCTGGCCGGTCTTGCGGTCGGTGCCTTGCAGCACGCCGCCGTCGCCGGACTGGGCCCATTTCGTGTCCATGCTCAGCAGGTTGACATAGAAATCGGTGCTGAGCGTGCCGGCCCGCTCGGTGAACACCCCGTGCCGGGTCTGACCGACGTTGGTGTCCAGCACCCGCAACCCGCCGATCAGCACCGTCATCTCCGGGGCGGTCAGGGTCAGCAACTGCGCTTTGTCGATCAACAACTCGGCTGCGTGGTCTTCGAACCCCTGGCGAACGTAGTTGCGGAAGCCGTCGGCGCGCGGCTCCAGCGGGGCGAAAGAATCGGCATCGGTCTGCTCGGCGGTGGCGTCGGTGCGTCCGGGCGTGAAAGGCACCGTGATCTCGTGTCCGGCCTTCTTGGCGGCAGCTTCCACCGCGGCGTTGCCTGCCAGCACGATCAGATCGGCCAGCGAAATCTGGTTGCCGCCGCCCTGGCCCGTTGCTGCCGCACCATTGAAATCGCCGCGTATGCGCTCCAGCGTTTCCAGCACGGTGGCCAGCTGCCGGGGCTGATTCGCCTCCCAGCCGTTTTGCGGTGCCAGCCGGATGCGCGCGCCGTTGGCGCCGCCCCGCTTGTCGCCACCGCGGAAGGTCGAAGCCGACGCCCAGGCGGTCGCCACCAACTGCGGAACCGTCAGCCCGGACGCCATCACGCTGGCTTTCAGCGATGCGATGTCCGCATCGGTCACCAGCGGGTGGTCCACCGGCGGCACGGGGTCCTGCCAGATCAGCACCTCAGGGTTCACCAACTTGCCCAGATAGCGTTCGCGCGGACCCATGTCGCGGTGCGTCAACTTGTACCAGGCGCGGGCGAACGCATCCTCGAACTGGTCGGGGTTGGCCTTGAAGCGGCGCGAAATCTTCTCGTAGGCCGGGTCCGTGCGCATCGCCATGTCGGCGGTGGACATCATCGGCGCGTGGCGCTTGGCGGGGTCGTGCGCATCAGGAACAGTGCCGGCACCCCCGTCGCCGACCGGCTTCCACTGGTTGGCGCCGGCGGGGCTCTTCGTCAACTCCCATTCGAAGCCGAGCAGGGTTTCGAAGTAGCTGTGATCCCACTTCGTCGGGGTCGGAGTCCAGGCGCCTTCCAGGCCACTGGTCAGCGCATGCACGCCGACACCGCTCTCGTGCTTGTTGATCCAGCCGAAACCTTGCGCTTCGACGGGCGCGCCTTCGGGTTCGGCACCCATCATCTTCGGGTCGACCGCGCCGTGGGTCTTGCCGAAGGTGTGGCCGCCGGCGGTCAGCGCCACCGTTTCTTCGTCGTTCATCGCCATGCGGGCGAAGGTTTCGCGGATGTCGCGGGCCGATCCCAGCGGGTCGGGGTTGCCGTTGGGGCCCTCGGGGTTGACATAGATCAGACCCATCTGCACGGCAGCCAGCGGGTTGGCCAACTCACGGTCGCCGCTGTAGCGCTTGTCGCCGCCCATCCATTCGGTTTCCGGCCCCCAGTCGACATCGCTCTCGGGCTCCCAGATGTCGGGGCGGCCGCCCGCAAAGCCGAAGGTCTTGAAGCCCATCGATTCCAGCGCCACGTTGCCGGTCAGCACCAGCAGGTCGGCCCACGACAGGTTGTGCCCGTACTTTTGCTTGATGGGCCAGAGCAGGCGGCGCGCCTTGTCCAGGTTGCCGTTGTCGGGCCAGCTGTTGAGCGGCGCGAAGCGCTGTGAACCGCCACCGGCACCACCGCGGCCGTCCGCAATGCGGTAGGTGCCGGCGGCATGCCAGGCCATGCGGATGAACAGCGGGCCGTAGTGTCCGTAGTCGGCGGGCCACCAGTCCTGGGAATCCGTCATCACCGCATGCAGGTCCTGGATGACAGCGTCCAGGTCCAGCTGCTGGAAGGCTTCGGTGTAGTCGAAGGCCTCGCCCATCGGGTTGCCTTTGGCCGGGTGCTGGTGCAGCAGGCCGATGTTCAGCTGCTGGGGCCACCATCCGGAATTGGCCGGGGAGCCGGTGACGACGGGCAGCTTCGAGCGCAGGCCGTGCGGAAAGGGGCACTGGGTTTCGGTGGTCATGGGGGTCTCCTGTGGGTCTGGCGACGCCAGAGCGGCCCACTCTAGGCAGGGTTACACCATTGAACCAACCAATTGTGTCAATGACGCCGATAGCGACAGGCTCATGACAACGCTTACGACAACCGCTGCACCCCCGCCAACCTGCAGGCATAAATTGCATTGCGCAGTTCGGCAATCGCTTCATAGCGCGGAAAGCTGCGGCGCCACGCCAGCACCACCCGGCGGGTCGGCACCGGCGGGCTGAACTTCAGGTAGCGGATGTGGGGGTCGGGTTCGGCGGTCACGCTCAACTGTGGCACCACCGTCACCCCCATGCCGGCCGCCACCATGTACTTGATGGTTTCCAGCGACGAGCCTTCGAAGCTCTTCCTGATCCCTTCGGCGTCACTGTCGAAGCGCGCGTACTCGGGGCATACCTCCAGCACATGGTCGCGAAAGCAATGCCCGGTGCCCAGCAGCAGCATGGTCTGCGCCTTCAGTTCCTCGGCGCTGATCGATTTGCGCTTGGCAAGCTTGTGGCCCACCGGAACCGCGGCCATGAAGGGCTCGTCGTAC
>JBDSMV010000108.1:0-3016 GCA_039915715.1 Rubrivivax sp.
GCAGTTGCGGCAGGAAGAAGAAACCGAACATGCCGCCTTCGCTGTCACCGCACAGCGGCACGCCATGGGTCTTGCCAGCTGCGGTCAGACCGTCGACCAACGCGCGGGTGCGGGCCGACAGCGCCTCGAAGAAGCCCGGCTTCGCGATCTCGTTCAGCGTCGCCAGCCCGCAAGCGGTCGCGACCGGATTGCCGCTCAACGTGCCGGCCTGGTAGACCGGCCCCAGCGGCGCCAGCTTGCTCATCACAGCGCGCGTGCTGCCAAAGGCAGCCAGCGGCATGCCGCCGCCGATCACCTTGCCGAACACGCTGATGTCGGGTGCGAAGCCAGGGATCAGGTCGGCATAGACGCGTTGCGCGCCGCCCAGCGCCACGCGAAAGCCCGTCATCACTTCATCGAACGCCAACAACGCGCCATGCTGCGAGCACAGCTCGCGCAAGCGCTTCATGAACGGCACGCTGGCGCGGACGAAATTCATGTTGCCGCAGATCGGCTCGATCATCACGCAGGCGATCTCGTCACCCTGTTCGGTGAACACGCGCTCCAGCTGTTCGACATCGTTGTAGCCCAGCACCAGCGTGTGCTGCACCACCTCCGGCGGCACGCCGGCGCTGGTGGGGTGGCCGAAGGTGGCCAGACCCGACCCGGCCTTCACCAGCAACGCGTCGGCGTGGCCGTGGTAGCAGCCTTCGAACTTCATGATCTTGCTGCGACCGGTGGCGCCGCGCGCCAGTCGGATGGCGCTCATGCCGGCTTCGGTGCCGCTGCTGACGAGCCGCACCTGTTCCACGCTCGGCACTTGGGCGATGATGGCTTCGGCCAGTTCGATCTCGCGTTCCGTCGGCGCGCCGAAGCTGAAGCCGTCTGCCGCAGCGCGCTGCACCGCTTCCAGCACAGCTGGGTGACCATGGCCCAGGATCATCGGCCCCCACGATCCGATGTAGTCCAGGTACGCCTTGCCCTCGGCATCCCAGATGCGCGAACCTTGGGCGCGGCTGATGAAGCGCGGCGTGCCGCCGACCGCACGGAAGGCGCGCACCGGCGAGTTGACGCCGCCGGGAATGACCTTCAGCGCACGTTCAAACAGCGCCTGGTTGCGCCCTGCTTCAGTGGACACGCCGCG
The DNA here is from genome assembly GCA_039915715.1 of Rubrivivax sp. Taxonomy (GTDB): domain Bacteria; phylum Pseudomonadota; class Gammaproteobacteria; order Burkholderiales; family Burkholderiaceae_C; genus Rubrivivax. The sequence goes on from JBDSMV010000108.1 coordinate 1,124, forward strand.
GTGCCCCGTCACTCTTCGGCCCTTCGGGTTCGGGCGGCCCGCCACCCTCGGCGCCTTCCTCGCCTTCTTCGGGTGGCGGCAGAGCCCAGAAGAAGCGGTCGGGAACGATGTGGCCCATGCCGGGACGAAAGCCCGCGTCAAGGCTCTGGTCCAGGAACGACAGGGCTTCGGCCACGGCCGACTGCAGTTCGCTGCCGGCCGCCAGCAACGCGGCCAGCGCCGCAGCCAGGGTGTCGCCGGCGCCCATGAAGGCGGTGTCGAAACGTTCGAACTTCTCGCCGGTGATGGCGCCCTGCGGTGACGCCAGGATGTTGTCGATGTACTGCTCGGGGCCTTTGCCGGGCGTGAGCATCACGCCGGTCACCAGCACATAGCGCGTGCCGTGTTCACCGGCCGCCACTGCCAACTCGCGCGCCGAAGGCGGGCGTTCGTTGTCCCATTCGGGCAGCAGGAAGTCGCGCAGCGTCTGGTGGCTGCCTACCAGCACTTCGGTGGCCGGCAGGATCAACTCGCGAAAGGCTTCCAGGTAGGTCTGCAACGCATCTTCATCCAGCCAAGCCAGATTCGGCAGGTACGACACCAGCGGGATGTCGGTGTAGTCGGACAGCACCTCGGCCACCGCTGCCACGTTGTCGGCGTTGCCCAGGAAGCCGACCTTCCAGCCGGCGATGGTGACGTCTTCCAGGATGGTGCGGGCCTGCTCGGCCACGACCTCGGCGTCGACTTCGTGCTGGTCGAAGGTGTCGGCGGTGTCGCGCATCACGATCGACGTGACCACCGGCAGCGCATGCGCGCCCATCGCGGATATGGTGGCGACATCTCCGGCCATGCCGCCAGCGCCGCTTGGGTCGCTGGCGTTGAAGCACAGCACGCTGGCGGGCGGGGGTTCCGGGTTCGGGTCTTCACCGGCAGTTGCCGGGATCAGTTCTGGGGTCATCGGGTGGCCCTTGCCGCGTTCGAGTGGGCGAGCGGAACGGGCGGGTGAAAGACGAGAACTGGCAGGAAAATGACCTCTAGCAAAGTCTTAACAACAGACTGCAGGTGCCCACAATGCAACATCATTTTGAGTATTGGCTTGGCTACAATCCGGGCCCATTGTAGTGACGTGACAGCCGCAGAACGTGAGCGAAGCAACGAGCAAACCCGAGCGCGAAAACCAGCGCGAGAACGAGCGCGAGTTCTGCACTTACATGTGCCTGATTTGCGGCTGGATCTACGACGAAGCCACGGGCGATCCGGAAAACGGCATTTCAGCTGGCACCGCGTGGGCCGATATCTCCATGAACTGGACCTGCCCGGAGTGCGGAGCCCGCAAGGAAGACTTCGAGATGGTCCGCATCTAGCCCGGGCTTGCTCGGCTCCGCCAGGAGTCGGCCTGTTGCCCCGGCCTCAACAGCGTTAGGAGTGCGTCACGTGGAGATTCAGGGGCTGGGCGGCGGTGGCGCCGTTGCAGACGCCATGGCGGGCGTCAAGGTGCTGGTCATCGACGACAGCAACACGATCCGGCGCAGCGCCGAGATCTTCCTGCGCCAGGGCGGCCATGAAGTGCTGCTGGCCGAAGATGGCTTCGACGCGCTGGGCAAGGTCAACGACCATGTGCCCGACCTGATCTTCTGCGACATCTTGATGCCACGGCTGGACGGCTACCAGACCTGCGCAATCATCAAGCGCAGCCCCCGCTTCGCCCATGTGCCGGTGATCATGCTGTCGAGCAAAGACGGCCTGTTCGACAAGGCGCGTGGCCGCATGGTGGGGTCGCAGGATTACCTGACCAAGCCCTTCACCAAAGAACAACTGTTGCGAGCGGTGGAGTCGTTCCGCCCGGTCGCCGCCTGAACCTTGCCCGAAGCCCGCCACCATGTCGATCCACCACATCCTCGTCGTCGACGATTC
>JBDSMV010000313.1:0-6900 GCA_039915715.1 Rubrivivax sp.
CGGTCGCCGCGGTCGACCGCGAGATGAGCACCATCCGCGAGTCCGGAAAGGTGCGGGCGAGGGAGCGAATCGCCGTGCTGGCCGCGCTCAACATCGCCTACCAGCTGGCCGAACAGGGAGCCGCCCGCCCGTCCGGTGGCGCAGGGGTCGGGGCGCCGTCGATGTCTCCCGCCGATCTCGATGCACTGGTCGCCCGGGTGGACGAAGCGCTGGGTGACGATGGTCAATTGCTGTGAAGTCCTTCCCACCCCAAGCGCGGGGATGCGCGCCTAGAATGAAGCCGTCCGTCGTGTTCGCGTGGGCTCAATATTTCCTAGAACCGATGCTCATTGAGCCAGGGCTTGGAACATCGCCAGATGGGCGTGATCGTCTCGCGTCAGACGAACCCGAAATCTGGCTGACCTCGCCCACCTGAACTTCCCTGAGGGTTCAGGAATGCGGTTCACGGTTCACGGCGGACACCCTCTCGAATACGGTGGATTTGCCCGCCCGCGCATGGCAGCGTCTGCGCCGACCGCGCGCGGCCCAGTCCGATCGATCGCTTGAGCGCCACGCTGATCGCGGAATTGCTGGCCCTCGGCGTGGTGGTCGGGTTCCTGGCCGGGCTGTTGGGTATCGGTGGCGGCATGATGATCGTGCCGGTGCTGTCGATGTTGCTTGCGCGACGCGGAGTCGAGCCGGGTCTGGCCTTGAAGGTGTCGATCGCGACCGCCATGGCCACGATCCTGTTCACGGCGCTGGCCAGCCTGCGCGCACACCACCGGCTCGGAGCCGTGCGCTGGGGGGTCGTGCGCACGCTGTCGCCGGGCATCGTGGCCGGGGGGTTGCTGGCCGGCGGAGCCGCCTTTCCGTTGCTTAAGGGGCCCGGGTTGGCGCTGTTGTTCGCCTTGTTCGTGGGCCTGACGTCGCTGCAGATGATGCGCGGCAAGCCGCCCAGGCCGGGGCGTGAGTTGCCTGGGGCTGCCGGATTGGCAGGTGTCGGGCTCGGCATCGGGTTTCTGTCGGGCCTGCTGGGCGCGGGTGGGGCTTTTCTGGCGGTGCCTTTCATGACCTGGTGCAACGTGCCGCCGCGCCAAGCTGTCGGCACCGGGGCTGCAATCGGTATGCCGGTGGCGGCGGCCAGCACGCTCGGCTACATGATCGCCGGCTGGCACCTGCCGCCGCCCTTGCCCGGCAGCATCGGCTACCTCTACCTGCCGGCTCTGGTGGTGATGGCTACTGCCAGCACCCTGCTGGCGCCCTACGGCGCTCGCATGGCCCACCGCATCGACGTGGGGCTGTTGCGCAAGCTGTTCGCGGGGCTGCTGATGGTGCTGGCAGTGGTGATGGTGCGGCGGGTCTGGGCCGGGTAGCCGGGCTCGGCGGCCGCGCGTCGGCCATGTGCCTCCCGAAGAATTCCGGCAGCGTCAGCGCAGGCCGGTCTCGAACGGAATCGCAGCCAGCGCGACGTGGTTGCCGCCGCGGCGCTGCGCCTCGGCCAGGGCGGCTTCGCAGGCCCCGACCAGCGGTTCCTGGGCCTGCGCCGTGTGCGGGAAGCTGGCCACGCCCACCGACACCGTGAATCCCAGCTCGATCCCCTCTTGGACAACGATCTGGGTCGCGCACTTGCGCCGCAGACCCTCCATGCGCGCATGCGCGGTGGCCAGACCGACCCCCGACAGCAGCACCGCAAAACGCCGCTCGCCGAAGCGGCACGAAGCGTCCATCGCGCGCGTGCCGCTGCGCAACAGCCGTCCCACCGCCTCGAAGACCCGCTGGCTGCCGGCCTCGCCGGTGCGCACCTCGGCAGCGCCGGGCGCGTCCAGCTCGATGAACACGATCGCAAATTCTCGGTGCTCGCGGGTCGACAGATCCAACTCGCGCCGCAGCTGGTCGTCGAAGCGCGCGCGGCGGTAGAGCCCGGAAGCCGGGTCGCGCATCGCCTGGTCAGACAGGTCCTGACGCAGCAGTTCGTTGGCGCGCTGCTGCTGCTCAAGCTGCCCCAGTGCATGCTGAAGCTGATGGTCGCGCTGGCGCTCTGGCGCGAGATCGGTCCACACCGCGCACAGCAAAGACCGGCCCTCGACCTCGACCACCGTGCGCAACGCTGCGTACGTGTGCGCCTTGGCGCCGAAGTCCAGTCGGTGTTCGGACGCCAGGGGCCGGCCGTGCGCCAGCGCGGCCTGATCGGCGGCGCGCAACGTGCCGGCCAGGGCAGCGTCCAGCAGCTCGGCATCGGTGCTGCCCGCCATGCGCCCGGGCTGGATTTGCAAGGCCTCGGCCATGGCACGGTTGACATGCACATAACGGCCACTGGCCGCGTCCTTGACCGACAGCAACTCGCCGCTGCGTTGCAGCATGGCGTCAAGCACGGCCACCAGCGCCACCTGCAACGGTGCCGACAAGGACGCGGTAGGCGCCACATCAGGCGCTTCGGCCGAGAAGAGATTTCGTTCGGAAAGCAGGGACATGCGCATCGCTCGAACTTTGAGGACCAGGGCCACCGCACCGATCTGCGACTGGGTGTGTATCTTGGTGGCGCGCACACATCGGATCAAGTGTGCGGCCGTAGTCTCCCCCAACTTGAGAAGGTCTACGGGTTCGCCACGTAGGAAGAGGCAGCCCAGTTTCAAGCATGTGCTCGCGAGGTGCGGCAGGTTGGGCTCTGCCGCACAGCCAAGCTATAATCTTGGGCTTCGCGCACAACGGACCCCCGATATTCATGACCACCATTCGCGTCAAAGAGAACGAGCCTTTCGACGTCGCGCTGCGCCGATTCAAGCGCACGATCGAAAAGATCGGCCTGCTGACCGAGCTGCGCGCGCGCGAGTTCTACGAAAAGCCCACTGCAGAGCGCAAACGCAAGAAGGCGGCCGCGGTCAAGCGGCACTTCAAGCGCGTCCGCAGCATGCAGCTGCCGAAGAAGATGTACTGATCTGAAGCGGCCGGCGACGATGTCTGCTCGGCCCGGCTTGGTCGACACCGTTCCCGCCGGAGGCTCACCCGAGCCCGCGACGCATCGCCGTCGCGGGCTGTTCGTCCATTTCTGGTGTGGGTCACCCCCGGCATCCTGACACTCTCACCCGATGAGCCCGCTGAAGAGTCGCATCACCGAAGACATGAAGAGCGCCATGCGTGCGCGCGACACCGCAAGGCTGTTGGTGATCCGCATGCTGCTGGCCGCCTGCAAGCAACGCGAGGTCGATGAGCGCATCGAACTCGACGACGCTGCGGTGGTGGGGCTGGTCGACAAGCTGATCAAGCAGCGCAGGGATTCGGTTGCCGCCTTTCAGATTGCGGCTCGCGACGATCTGGTGGCCATTGAAACTGCCGAAATTGCCGTGCTCGAGATCTACCTGCCGCAACGGCTGGACGCTGCTGCCATTGATGCCGAGGTGGCCAAGCTGGTGGCGGGCATCGCGTCCGATCTGGGCCACCCGCCCGGGCCGGCTGAGATGGGCCGCGTGATGGCGGCGGCCAAGGCCGCGTTCGCGGGCAAGGCCGAGATGGGCACGGTGTCGGCCTCGGTCAAGCGCGCTTTGTCACAGTCCAATTCATGAACACTTTGACCAGTCGAACCCTGTCGCCATTCTTCAGCGTCGCGCCGCAGCTCTCGCCTGAAGCGATGGTCGAAGCCGCGCGCGTGGGCTTCAAGAGCGTGATCAACAACCGCCCCGATTTCGAGCACGGCCCCGACCAACCCACCAGTGAACAGATCGAAGCCGCTGCCGTTGCTGCCGGGCTCGAGTACCGCTTCCTGCCGGTCGACGGTGCGCACCAGACGTCGCAGCAGATCAGCGACTTCGCTGACCTGCTGCGCGACCTGCCCGCCCCGGTGCTGGCGTTCTGCCGCTCGGGGGCCCGTTCGACGCGCCTCTACGACGCTGCGCAGGCCTCTGAGGGGGGATGACCCGCTCCTGACCACGGCTTGACTGGCGCCCATGCCTGCGTCGCGTGTGTCGTTCGACACCGAAGTTTCTGGCCGAAAGCGGGTTAACCGCTGCCGCGGTGGCCGGCTGCCTCTCTAGAATCTGCGATCTGCAGGCAGGGACCCTCGTTTAGAGGTTCGATCCCGCGCTGCACTGCGCGAGCGGCATCGTTGTCGGCCGGGCCCCCCTCTCGATCTGCCAGGAGAAGCGCCGTGCGCGGATTGTTGAAGTTATCTGACGGAATCGACTGGGTGGTCGGCTGGATCGGCCGGCTGACCATGTGGCTGGTGCTGGCAGCGGTGCTGATCAGTGCCGGCAACGCCATCATCCGCAAGACCTTCAACGTCAGCTCCAACGCCTATCTCGAGGTGCAGTGGTACCTGTTCGCGGCGGTGTTCATGCTGGGCGCGGCCTATGTCTTCCTGCACAACGGCCATGTGCGCATCGATTTCATCGCTGCGCGTTTGTCCAAGCGCACCAACGCGATCATCGATTCGATCGGCATCGTGGTGTTCCTGGTTCCGCTGTGCCTGATCCTGATCGACCTCTCCTGGCCGTTCTTCGTACGTGCCTATCAGTCTGGCGAGATGAGCGAGAACGCGGGCGGTTTGATTCGCTGGCCAGCGATCCTTTTGATTCCGGCGGGCTTCGGCATCCTGCTGGTGCAGGCGTTCTCTGAACTCATCAAGCGCGTGGCGTTCATCACCGGCGCCCGCACAGAGCCGTTCCGCTTCGGTCACGAAAAGACCGCTGAAGAAGAATTGGTCGAAGAGCTGGCCAATGCGCGCGCGATCGACGGCGTGGTGTCGCCCCAGCAGGCACCCAAATGACCGCCTTCATCGCCCAGAACTTCGTGCCGCTGATGTTCTGCGGCCTGTTCTTCTTTCTGCTCACTGGCATTCCGGTGGCGTTCGGGCTGGCGGCCACCGGCCTGTTGTTCGGCTTCATCGGCATGGAAGCCAACCTGTTCCCGACCAACCTGTTCGGCGCCCTGCCGCTGCGGGTGTTCGGCATCATGAAGAACGACACGCTGCTGGCGATCCCGTTCTTCACTTTCATGGGGATCATCCTCGAACGTTCCGGTATGGCCGAAGACCTGCTGGAAACCGTGGGCCAGGTGTTCGGCCCGCTGCGCGGCGGTCTGGCGATCGCGGTGATCCTGGTCGGTGCGCTGCTGGCAGCGACCACCGGTGTGGTAGCGGCAGCGGTGATCTCCATGGGGCTGATCTCGCTGCCGATCATGCTGCGCAACGGCTACAACCGCACCATCGCCACCGGCACCATCACCGCATCGGGCACCCTGGCACAGGCCATACCGCCGTCGCTGGTGCTGATCGTGCTGGCCGACCAGCTCGGCCGCTCGGTCGGCGACATGTATGCCGGCGCGCTGGTCCCGGGCCTGTTGCTGGTGGCGATGTACTTGATATTCGTCGTGGTGGTGGCATTCGTGCGGCCCAAGTGGGTGCCGGCGCTGCCGCTGGAAATGCGCATCTACCGCGAGTCGAACGGCGCCAGCGGCCACATCTCGTTGGTGGCGCTGCTGGCGATCTGTGCGGCCGCCGGCTACGGTTGGAGCCTGATCCACCAGAGCGTGATCAACCCCTGGATCGGCCGCGAACTGCCCGCGCCCGGCGACGAGACCTTCATCCTGTCGATGACGGTGGCGTCGTTCCTGGCGCTGGCGCTGGCCGGCATCAACCGGCTGTTCCGCACGGGGCTCCTGTCCAAGCTGGCCGAGCGCGTGACCTTCGTGTTGATCCCGCCGCTGGTGCTGATCTTCCTGGTGCTGGGCACGATTTTTCTGGGTGTGGCCACGCCGACCGAAGGCGGTGCCATGGGTGCCCTGGGTGCGCTGATCATGGCGATCGGCCGCCGCCAGCTCAGCATGAAGCTGCTGAAACAAGCGCTGGACAACACCGCCAAGCTGGCGACCTTCGTGCTGTTCATCCTGATCGGCTCGACCGTCTTCAGCTTCACCTTCAATGCCGCCGACGGCCATGTCTGGGTCGAACACCTGTTCAATAAATTGCCGGGCGGGCAGCTCGGCTTCCTGATCATCGTCAACTTGCTGGTGTTCGTGCTGGGCATGTTCATCGACTTCTTCGAGATCGCCTTCATCGTGATCCCGATCCTGGCGCCGGTGGCCGACAAGATGGGGATCGATCTGATCTGGTTCGGCGTGATCCTGGCAATGAACCTGCAGACCTCGTTCCTGACACCGCCTTTCGGCTTTGCGCTGTTCTATCTGCGCAGCGTGGCTGCCAAGAGTGACTACATCGACCGCATCACCAACAAGACCATCAAGGCGGTCACCACGGCGCAGATCTACAAGGGTTCGATCGCATTCATCGTGCTGCAACTGATCATGGTGGCAGCGGTGGTGGCGTACCCGCAACTGGTCACGGGAGGCATCGACAAGAAGCCGAAGTACAACGCCGACGACGCCCTGCAACAACTGCGCGACGCTGGCCGCGACGCCTTGGACGCGCGCATTCCAGGCGCCGCAGCAGGTGGCGCCTCTGCTGTTGTGCCTTACGACCCGATGAAAGACCTGTTGGACTCGATCAACAAGGACAAGAAATAGCGCGGTCAGGCGCGCAAGATTCGCGAACGAGTCGACCGCCGAAGAAAAAAGGGCCCCGCGCTTGAAGCCGGGGCCCTTTTTCAAGAGCTGCCGATCGCCCGGCTGCCGGCCCCGCCGGCAGACCGGTGTCTACAGCCGCTGCTGCTGCATGAAGTCGTCGAAGCCCGCTTCGGTGAAGCGGAACCACAGGTTCGAATCGCGGCGGAAGTTGGCGTAGTCGGCGTAGATCTTTTTCCACGCCGGATTGGTGCCCGACAACTCGCTGTAGAGCGCGATGGCTTCCTTGAAGGCCGCGTCCATGGTGTCTTTCGGGAAGCGGAACAACTTGGCTCCCTGCCCCACCAGCTTCTTCAGCGCCGCCGGGTTGCGGGCGTCGTACTTGGCCTGCATGAGGACAGCCGCATAGTT
>JBDSMV010000150.1:0-2722 GCA_039915715.1 Rubrivivax sp.
ATGCTGGCTTTGAAAGCGGCCAGTCTGGCGCGCGGTCATTCGGGTGTGAGGCCGGTGGTCATCGACACGCTGCTGGCGGTGCACAACGCGGGTCTGGTGCCGTGGGTTCCCGGTCAGGGCTCGGTCGGTGCGTCGGGCGACCTGGCGCCGCTGGCGCACCTGTCGTTGGCGTTGATGGGCGAGGGCGAGTTCGTCGTCGACGGCCAACGCAGCGCGGCCGGCCCGTTGTTGGCGCAGCATGGCATCGCGCCGTTGGTGCTCGGGCCGAAAGAAGGGCTGGCCCTGATCAACGGCACTCAGGTCAGCACCGCGCTGGCGCTGCATGCGCTGTTCCGCTTCGAGCCCGTGCTGGAAGCAGCGCTGGTGATCGGCGCATTGACGGTCGACGCTGCACGTGGCAGCGATGGCCCCTTCGACCCGCGCATCCACGCACTGCGCGGCCAGCCGGGGCAGATCGATGTGGCCTGCTGCTATCGCGCATTGCTCAAGGGCAGCGCCATCCGCAGCAGCCATCTGGCCGGCGACGACCGCGTGCAGGACCCGTATTCGCTGCGGTGCCAGCCGCAAGTGGTCGGCGCTTGTTTGGATCAGTTGCGGCACGCCGCAGCGGTCTTGCTGCGGGAAGCCAATGCGGTGACCGACAACCCGCTGGTCTTCAGCGACGGCGGCACCCTGATTTCAGGTGGGAATTTTCATGCCGAACCCGTCGCTCTGGCGGCCGACGCCATGGCGGTGGCGATCGCCGAAGTCGGCGCCATCGCCGAGCGCCGCATCGCCATGCTGATCGACAGCAACGTCTCGCGCCTGCCGCCGTTCCTGACGGCCAATGCCGGGCTTAACAGCGGCTTCATGATTGCCCACGTCACGGCCGCAGCGCTGGCCAGCGAGAACAAGTCGCTGGCGCACCCGGCCAGTGTCGACAGCCTGCCCACCAGCGCGAACCAGGAAGACCACGTCAGCATGGCCACCTTCGCCGCGCGGCGGCTGCAGCCGATGATCGACAACGTGGCGAGGATCCTGGGCATCGAATGGCTGGCGGCAGCGCAAGGTATCGAGTTTTTGCGGCCGCTGCACACATCGACCACACTCGAAACCGCGCATGCACTGCTGCGCCGGCACTGTGCCGCCATGCCGGAAGACCGTTACCTGGCGCCCGATATCGAAGCCGCGGCAGCCCTGGTGAGCAGCGGTGCGTTGACCCCGGTGATGCAGTCGGTGGAAGGCTTGCCGCCGCTGTGGGCCGAAGCCGCGCGTCAGGGCTGACCCGCGTGGTGCTGGCAGTGGGCGCGTCACAAAATCGGCTCGGCCCACCCAACCTTGTCTGGAACCGCCATGAACACCGCATCGATGTCCCGCCGCGCCTTGTTGACCGTTGCGATTGCGGCCGTTGGCCTGCTTGGCGCTTGTGCATCTTCGCCGATGCCGCCCGAGCACCGCACGAAGCTGCTGGAGCCGGCCAACGGGGCCGTCGTCACCAGCCCGTTCAAGGTGCGTTTCGGCGTCGACGGCATGACGGTGTCGCCCGCCGGCACCATGACGGGCAACACCGGCCACCACCATTTGCTGATCGACCAGTTGCCGGTTGCCAGCGGTCAGGTCGTGCCCACCGACGCAAAGCACCTGCACTTCGGCGCAGGGCAGACCGAAACCATGTTGACGCTGCCGCCCGGCACCTACAAGCTCACTGCGCAGTTCGCCAATGGTGCGCACCAGAGTTACGGCCCGGCCATGAGCCAGACCATCACGGTCACCGTGCGGTAGTGCGGCGAGCCGCTGGCACCGCCCCGTCCGGCACGAAGCTTGCGACCGCGGTCGGAGCGGTTTCCCACCCTTCCCATTCATGGAGTGACACGATGAAGTTTCTTGGACCCCTGAGCGCCACACTGGCGCTCCTCACCTGCACCACTTTGGCCAGCGCGCAAGACACCGCGGTGGCCATCGGCATCTCTGGCTGGACCGGCTTCGCACCCCTGACGCTGGCGAAAGAAGCAGGCTTGTTCAAGAAGCACGGCCTCGACGTCAGCATCAAGAAGATTCCGCAGAAAGACCGCCACCTGGCGATTGCCTCCGGCGACATCCAGTGCGCTGCCACCACGGTCGAAACCTGGGTCGTATGGAACGCCAACGGCGTGCCCACCACGCAGATCTTCCAGCTCGACAAGAGCTACGGTGCCGACGGCATGGTGGTCAAGCCCGGCATCACCAGCATCAAGAACCTGAAAGGCAAGACCGTGGCTGCCGACGCACCGGGCACGGCGCCGTACTTCGGACTGGCCTGGATGCTGGCCAAGAACGGCTTGAGCATCAAGGACGTGAAGGTCGTCAACCTGTCGCCGCAAGCCGCTGCCAACGCCATGCTCGCGGGCACGTCGGGCATCGACGCCGCCATGACCTACGAGCCCTACCTGAGCGCGGTGCGTGCCAAGCCGGAAGCCGGCACGATCATTGCCACCACGCTCGACTACCCGATGGTGATGGACACTTTCGGCTGCACACCGAAGTTCCTGGCCGAGAACCCGAAAGCCGCCAAGGCGCTGGCTGATGGTTACTTCGACGCAGTGGCGATGATCAAGGCCGAACCCGCGAAGAGCTTCGAGATCATCGGTGCCGATGTCAAGCAGCCCGGTGACAAGTTCGAAGCCAGCCAGAAGTACCTGCGTTGGCAGGACCGTGAAGCCAACCAGAAGTTCTTTGCTGGCGAGCATGCGCAGTTCAGCAAGGA
>JBDSMV010000156.1:0-2553 GCA_039915715.1 Rubrivivax sp.
AATGTGAGCACCGAAGCCGGTCAGGCGCTGCGGGCCGAAGCGTGCGCGCTGTTGCAGGTGGTGGGCCGGCCCGACGACGACGCTATCACGCTGGCTGACCTGGCAAGGCGCACTGAGGTGCTGTCGGACCTGGGTCTGAACGGCGACGGTGTCGTGCCGGAGGCCGCAGCCGACGACCCGGCTACCGCGGCGCTGATCCAGCAGGTCATCGACACCGTGGGCGGCGTGGCCGACCACAACGGCAAGCTCGGTGTGGACGCAAGCCACGCACAGCAGTTTTTCGAACAGGCGCAGGCATTGCAAGACTGGCGCCAGCGCGCGGTCGACGACCCCGCGCTGACCCCGCTGGACGCCGCGGGCACCCTGACGGAAGGAAAGTCGCGCGCAGCGGCTTCGGCCCTGGCCGCCGTGCGCGAGAAGGTCGACGACCACTTTCTGCGCTGCCGGCTGGCCGACTACGACACCACGGCGGTGGCGGCATTGAACCCGCCGGCTGAAACCTACCGCGCCTGGACCCACGAGGTCTTGAAGGCCGACACCGCCGAGCTGGCGAAACTGCCGTTGGCGACCTCGGCCGCATTGCGCCCGCTGCCGCTGAGAGCGCAGTTGAACCCGGCCTGGGCCGCCCGCATCGACACCTTCCGCAGTGCGGTGGTCGAGCCGCTGCTGCTGGGTTCGCCCGATGCCTTGAGCGAAGCCGCCTGGCAGCACATCAAGGAACGCCTGCAGCCTTGCACCGACTGGCTGGCCACGCGCCCCGACACGGCGCTCGATGCGCTGCCACCCGAGGCTCTGCAGGCGCTGCTGGCCGATAACGCGGCGGCTGCGAAGCTGGCGGCGTTGATCGCACGCGATGCCGAAGCCGGGCCCGCCAACGACCGCATCCTGGGGCTCGAGAAGCTGCTGCGCTTCCAGCGCGACCTGGTGCATCTGCTGAACAACTTCGTATCGTTCTCGGAGTTCTACAGCCGCCGCGGCGCCATCTTCGAAGCCGGCACGCTGTACCTGGACGCCCGCAGTTGCGAGTTGGCAGTCAACGTGGCCGACGCGAAGCGCCATGCCACGCTGGCCGGCCTGGCGCGCGCCTACCTGGCGTATTGCGACTGCAGCCGTGACGGCCAGAAGATGGGCATCGTGGCCGCCTTCACCGCCGGCGACACCGACTTCCTGTTCGTCGGCCGCAACGGCGTGTTCTACGACCGCAAAGGCAACGACTGGGACGCCACCATCACCAAGGTGATCGAAAGCCCAACCAGCATCCGCCAGGCCTTCTTCCTGCCCTACAAGAAGTTCGTGCGGCTGATCGAAGAGACAGCAGCCAAGCGCGCGGCGGCCAGCGACCAGCGCTCCAGCACCCTGCTGACCGACGTGGCCACGCGCACCGTCAACATCGACAAGGCGGCCCCGAAACCGGGAACGCCCGCGCCCGCTGCGGTGGCGTTGGCCGGAGGTGCGAAATCTCGCATCGATGTCGGCACGGTCGCGGCTTTGGGCGTGGCGCTGGGCAGCATCAGCACAGTGCTGGTGGCGGTGTTCGGCAGATTCATCGAGTTGGGTTGGTGGATTCCGGTCGGCGTCCTGGGCATCGTGCTCGCCATCAGCGGGCCCAGCATGCTGATCGCCTGGCTTAAGCTGCGCCAGCGCAGCCTGGGGCCGATCCTGGACGCCAGCGGCTGGGCCATCAACGGCCGCATGCACATCAACGTGCCGCTCGGCGGCAGCCTGACCCAGACCGCCCAGGTGCCAGGCAGCGCCGAGCGGCGGCTGCGCGATCCTTTTGCGCCCACCCACAGCGGCCGCACGCTGCTGTTGCTGGGTCTGCTGCTGACCCTGGTCGCATGGGCCGCATGGCGCTTCGGGTGGCTGCACCGGTTTGCGGTCGGCTGACGTCATCGGCACGGCGGGCGACAGACGCTGGAAACACCGACCTCGCACTTTTGGCATCGATCGTCCGATTGTTCAGAGACTTTGGAGAGAAGGCAAACACCTGCCGGCAGCGGATCGACACAGCGTCGGTTGTCAAAGTGCCAGGTTTCAGACCGCTTCAATCCAGCTCAGTCTGACGTTCGATGATGCGCGAGACGATGCCGTAGGCGATGGCTTCGCCGGCGTTCATCCAGTAGTCGCGTTCGATGTCTTTCATCACCGTTTCGACCGGCTTGCCGGTTTGCTTGGCGATCACCCGCGCCAGCCGCTCGCGCACGCGCACGATCTCCTTGGCCTGGATCGCGATGTCGCTGGCCGGGCCGCCAGCGCCACCGGCCGGCTGGTGGATCATGAAGCGGGTGTTGGGCAGGCACACTCTGCGCTCTTTCGGCGGTGCCAGGAAGATGTGGGCGCCGGCACTGGCGACCCAGCCGGTGCCGATGGTGGTCACCGGCGCGGCAATGAAACGGATCATGTCGAAGATCGCATCGCCCGACTCCACATGGCCGCCGGGCGACGACACCATCACCGTAATCGGGTCGTTGGACTCCTGCGCCAGCGCCAGCAAGCGCCGGCAGGTGGTGCGTGCCGAGGTGTCGTCGATCTCGCCGAACACCAGCACATAGC
>JBDSMV010000287.1:0-6324 GCA_039915715.1 Rubrivivax sp.
CGCTGCGATGCTCGGTCCGGGGTCGCGCTGCCAAACTCTCTGCGCGGGCGGTGCCCGCTCCGTTCAGACAGTGGCATCGAGTCAGTCTACGAAGCGCTGGAGTACCAGCGCCGACCCCGGCCCTGCGCTTCTCGCCACCGCAGACGCCCCCCGGCCGTGCACCACCTGCCGCGCTGTCAACGTCGGTGGCGGGTTGGCAACTCCCTTCAAATCAGCAGCGCTGCGATCCATCCCGGTCCCCACCTCAGCGCATTCCCCCCACCCCCTCTAAACTGCCCGCCATGTTTGCCCGACTCCGCGAAGACATCGACTGCATCCTTGAACGCGACCCCGCCGCGCGGTCGCGATGGGAAGCATTGACCTGCTATCCGGGTCTGCATGCGCTGGTGCTGCACCGCTTTGCGCATGGCTGCTGGCAGCGGGGCTGGCTCTGGCTCGGGCGCTTCACTTCGCACCTGGGTCGCTTCTTCACTGGCATCGAAATCCACCCGGGTGCCACCATCGGGCGGCATGTCTTCATCGACCACGGCATGGGGGTCGTGATCGGTGAAACCGCAACCGTCGGCGACGGGTGCACCATCTACCAAGGCGTCACTCTGGGCGGCACGTCGCTCGAAAAGGGCGCCAAGCGCCACCCCACACTCGGCCGCGATGTGATCGTCGGCGCCAACTCGCAAGTGCTGGGCGGTTTCACGGTCGGCGATGGCGCGCGCATCGGCTCTGGCGCGGTGGTGGTCAAGGCGGTGCCTGCCGGTGCCAGTGCGGTCGGCAACCCGGCCCGTGTGCTGCAGGCCGACGATGACACGCAACGTGAGAAGGCTGCCGCGCGCATGGGGTTCTCGGCCTATGGGGCGACGCAGGGCGATGACCCGGTGTCGCAGGCCATGAAGGGCCTGATCGACAACGCCTCGGGCCATGAGCACCAGATTGCGCTCTTGTGGCAGGCCATCGAAAAGCTGTCGGCGCGCAACCACGAACTGCCGGCCGACGACTGCGTGCCATGCGACGCGCAGACCACGGCAGTCTTCGACGCCGAACGCTTCAGTCGGCTCGTGAAATAAGCGGTGGGCGTCCGGCGCGGCACGTGAAAGAACTTTCCTCAGCAGCCCGACCTGATGGGCGTTTCGCTGTCTTGCAACCCAGGAGTCTTCGATGATCAAGTTCTACTACCACCCTTCACCCAATCCCGCCAAAGTGGCTCTGTTTTTGGAAGAAGCCGGGCTCGACTACGAGGTGGTGCCCGTCGACACCAGGAAGGGCGATCAGCATCTGCCGGCTTTCACCGCCATCAATCCGAATGCCAAGACCCCGGCGCTGGTGGACGGCGACGCGACCGTGTTCGACAGCAATGCGATCCTCTTGTACTTGGCCGAGAAGACCGGCAAGTTCGGGCCCGAAGACACCCCGGCTGCCAAGGCGCAGATGCTGTCCTGGTTGATGTTCGTGGCTACCGGCATCGGCCCGTATTCAGGCCAGGCCGTGCACTTCAAGCACTTCGCGCCCGAGCCCAAGGACTATGCCGTCAACCGCTTCGATTTCGAAGCGCACCGCCACTGGGCTCTGATCGATGCGCAGCTGGCCAAGCACAAATACATGCTGGGTGACACCTACACCCTGGTCGACATGGCGGTGTGGGGCTGGGCGCGGGCAGTGCCTTTCATCATGGGACCCGATGCATGGGACAAGCTGCCCAACGTCAAGCGACTGCTGGACGAGATCAATGCCCGCCCGGCAGCGCAGCGCGCCGAAGCCTTGAAAGGCAAACATGCCTACAAGACCGAGATGGACGATGCGGCAAAGAAGGCGATGTTCCCGCAGAACGAACGTCTGAAGACAGCCTGAAGCGACCGCACAGGAGAGGCATCGCTGGCGCTCAGCGCCGCCGCGCCGCCTTGGGCCTGAAGGCGTTGCAGACCGAGTCGTCGGTGTCGATGTAAGGCCCGCCGATCAGGTCGATGCAATAGGGCACCGCCGCAAAGATGCCCGCCACCGGCGGCTGCTGGTGCGGCAGCCCGCCCAGCGTTTCGGCGATAGCCTTCGGCTGCCCCGGCAGGTTGATGATCAGGGTGCGCTTCCTGATCACGGCCACCTGTCTAGACAAGATCGCGGTCGGCACGAAGGCCAGTGAAATCTGGCGCATCTGCTCGCCGAAGCCCGGCATCACGCGGTCGGCCACCGCCAGCGTGGCCTCCGGCGTCAGATCGCGTGGCGCCGGGCCGGTGCCACCGGTGGTCAGCACCAGGTCGCAGGCAGTGCTGTCGACCAGGTCGCGCAATGCCGCTTCGATGGTGGGTTGGTCGTCGGCCACCAGCCGCTCGTGCCAGTCGATCGGGTTGCGGATGGCGCTCTGCAGCCAGGTTTTCAGCGACGGAATGCCCTGGTCGGCGTAGACGCCGGCAGCGGCGCGGTCGCTGGCCGACAGCAGACCGATTCGCACCGGCTCGAAGGCGGCGAGGGCACGGTCTGAATCAGGTTGATCAGCAGGGTCGGAGACGGGTGCTTCGGCAGTCACGGCGGCATCAGTCCTTCGCCAGGATGGGGCGGATCAACTGAAACAGCTCGCGATGGCTCTTCGGCTGCCGCGCTTCTGCCGCAAGGCCGGCGCCGTCACGACGCGCCTGGCGCACCAGGCTTCGCAGTTGTTGGGCATCGGTGGAAGGATGGTCGTGCAACCATCTCGTCATCGCATCGTCGTCGGCGATCAACTCGGCCCGCCAATGCTCGGCCTGGTGCAATGCAAGCGTGGACTGTGCACTGCCGATGGTGGCTTCGGCCACCGCCTCGCGCAGCGCGGCTTCGTCGGCGTTGTGCATCAGCTTGCCCACGTACTGCAACTGCCGCCGGCGGCCTTCGTGGCTGCGGGTGCGGCGGTACTGGACGATTGCATCGCGCAGCGGCTCGGGCATCTCGATCGCTTCGAGCCGCTGCGGCGACAGCTCCGACAGCGCCAGACCCAGCGACTGCAGGCCGTGCGCCTGTTGCTTGCGTTGGGTCTTGCTCGGCCGCGCCTCTGCGGCTTGCGCATCGGGGTCGGCGTCGGCAGCGCCATCCGGCTGAGGTGCGTTCGGAGCACTCTGCAGATCGCCGCAATGGACATCGAGTCCGCGGTGGGGGGCCGCGCGTCGGGCCATGGGCTGAGGGCCGCCGGATGGTCCCGTGGGGCATCCGATCTGCGGCTTCGGAAGTGGGGTGCTCGCTATCATAGGTGAGCACTCAAGCGCACTGCAGCCCAACGCTGCGCTGTCTTGCCACACCCGCCTGCGACCGTGGGCCGCCCCCCGAGACTCAACCCCGATGCCATCGAATTCCGCCGACACCGGCTTTGCCTACCGCCGCGAACAGTTCCAGCAGATCGTCGAGGACACCCTTGCGCTGGCCAGCGAAATGGGTGCAAGCGATGCCGGCGCCGAAGCATCCGAAGGGGTCGGACTGTCGGTGTCGGTGCGCAAGGGTGAACTCGAGAACGTCGAACGCAACCGCGACAAGTCGCTCGGTGTCAGCGTGTACCTGGGTCAGCGACGCGGCAATGCCAGCACATCGGACTTCTCGGGCGCGGCACTGCGCCAGACCGTGCAGGCGGCCTACGACATTGCCCGCTTCACCGCCGAGGATCCGGCTGCCGGGCTGCCCGAGGACGACGACCTGGCCTCGGCCGCCGATGTCGCGCGCGACCTGGACCTGTTCCACCCCTGGGCGGTGGATGCCGCTGCCGCAGCCGAACTGGCGCGCCGCTGCGAAGACGCGGCTTTGCGTGTCGACCGCCGCATCACCAATTCCGAAGGCGCTGGCGTGTCAGCGCAGCAGGCCCACTTCTGGGCCGGCAACTCGCGCGGTTTTCGCGGCGGCTATGCCAGCTCGCGCCACTACCTGTCGGTGTCGCCGATCGCCGGTAAGGGTCGTCACATGCAGCGCGACGGCTGGTACAGCTCGATGCGCGACGCCGCCGATCTGGCCGAGCCCGAAGCCATCGGCCGTTATGCCGCCGAACGCGCGTTGTCGCGGCTGAAGGCGCGGCGCGTCGCCACCGCGCAGGTGCCGGTGTTGTTCGAATCGACCGTGGCCGCGGGGCTGCTCGGTTCATTCGTCGGCGCCACGTCGGGCGGGTCGCTGTACC
The DNA here is from genome assembly GCA_039915715.1 of Rubrivivax sp. GTDB lineage: Bacteria > Pseudomonadota > Gammaproteobacteria > Burkholderiales > Burkholderiaceae_C > Rubrivivax. The sequence continues at coordinate 4,115 of JBDSMV010000287.1, forward strand.
GCAAGGCCAGCTTCCTGCTCGACAGTCTGGGCACGCAGGTGCTGTCCCGGCATGTGGACATATCCGAGGACCCGCATGTGGTCAAGGGCAAGGGCAGCGCGCCGTTCGACGACGAAGGCGTTCGCACCCGCAGCCGCCATGTGGTCGAGGCCGGCATGCTCCAGGGCTACTTCCTGTCGAGTTATTCGGCTCGCAAGCTCGGCATGCGCACCACCGGCAACGCAGGCGGTTCGCAGAACCTGGTGATGACGAGTCGCCGCACGCGCAAGACCGACGACCTGCCCGCAATGCTGAAGAAGCTGGGCCGGGGCCTGTTCGTCACCGAACTGATGGGTCAGGGAGTCAACGCCGTGACGGGTGACTATTCGCGCGGCGCGTCGGGCTTCTGGGTCGAAGACGGACAGATCGCCTACCCGGTCGAAGAGATCACGATTGCAGGCAACCTGAAGCGCATGTTCAAGGACATCGCCGCGATCGGTGCCGACGCCTACACCCAGGGCAGCAAGACCACGGGCTCGGTGTTGATCTCGCGCATGCAGTTGGCGGGGGCCTGAGGCCGACAGCTGCGCCGGGGTAAGGACCGTGACAGTCGGGGGGCGACAGCCGGGTGGTGACCGACTTCACACCGAGCGTGAGGTGCGACCAACCTGAGCGGGAAAACCCCTTCATCCTGGGTGAAATCGTTCCCTATGCTCCCCGCGAGTTGCGTCGCTACGACGTGCATCAAAAGGAGTATCCATGGAACGTCGTTCATTTGTCCACGGGGCGGGAATCGCAGGCGTGCTCGCCGCGGGCGCCGCCCCCGCCATCGTTCATGCGCAGGCCAACATCCGTTGGCGTCTGGCGTCGAGTTTCCCGAAGTCGCTCGATACCATCTTCGGCGCTGCCGAGGACATGTCCAGGTTCGTCAAGGATATGACCGGTGGCAAGTTCCAGATCTCGGTGGCCGCCGCTGGCGAACTGATGCCCGCCTTCGGCGTGGTCGACGGCGTGCAGCAGGCCACGATCGAGATGGCCCACACCGCGCCCTACTATTTCTTCGGCAAGGACCCGGTCTTCGCGCTCGGCTGTGCCATTCCTTTCGGGTTGAATTCGCGCCAGATGACGGCCTGGATGTTGGAGGGCAACGGGCTCAAGCTGATGCGTGAGTTCTATGCCGGCTACAACATCGTCAACTTCGTCGGCGGCAACACGGGCGCTCAGATGGGAGGCTGGTTCCGCAAGGAGATCAAGTCGCTCGCCGACATGAAGGGCCTGAAGTTCCGCATTGGCGGCTTCGGCGGCAAGGTCCTCGAGCGCATCGGCGGCGTGCCGCAGAACATTCCGGGCGGCGAGATCTACCAGTCGCTCGAGAAGGGCACCATCGATGCCGCCGAGTGGGTGGGCCCCTACGACGACGAGAAGCTCGGCTTCTTCAAGGTCGCCCCGTTCTACGCCTATCCGGGCTGGTGGGAAGGTGGCCCGGAGCTTGACTTCTTCGTCAACAACAAGGCGTACAACGCGCTGTCGTCTGAATACAAGATGATCCTGGAGGCAGCCTGCAACTACGCCGCAACTGGCATGCAGGCGAAGTACGACTCGCGCAACCCGGCCGCGTTGAAGAAACTGGTGGGGCAGGGCGCCAAGTTGTTCCGCTTCCCGAAGGACATGATGGACGCGGCATTCAAGGAAGCGATCGCGCTTTACAGCGAAATCGGCAACACCAACCCGGCATGGAAGAAAATCTACGCCGACTACGCGAATTTCCGCCGCGATGCGAACCTGTGGTTCCGCTTCACCGAAGCCGGTTTCGACGACTTCATGCAACAGCAGCGACTCTAATTTCGGGCCGGAGTTTCCGGCCGGCTTCTTGCTGACGAAAGGCCCTCGCCCCTGGCGCAGGGCCCTTCTCCATTCTGGATAGACAGGCCGTCTTCCGCGGCCCTTTGAAGCGGCAATGCGGCCGCAGTCGAGATGGATCCCGACTGAATGCAGCTGCCAGCTACTTCTTGTTTTTCTCCATCGAGTCGAGCAACTCCTGCATCGGGTCGAACGGTGCCGCGGCGCCACTGGCCGGCGTAGCACCCTGGCGCGCGTCCATGGCCCCACGGCCTGCATCGCGCAATTGCTGAAGGGCGTCTTCGGCGTTCAGCTTCGTGCCCTTGTCGATGCCGCCCGTGACGAGCTGCGGGTACGCCACGACCGCCGCGACCATGATCACCTGCAGCACG
>JBDSMV010000303.1:0-2758 GCA_039915715.1 Rubrivivax sp.
CGGTGTCAACTCGCCAGTGCGCGCCTTCAAGGCGGTAGGCGGAACGCCACGCTTTGTTCAACGCGCGCAGGGCGCCTATTTTTGGGACGCAGACGAAAAGCGCTACATCGACTACATCGGCTCATGGGGCCCGATGATCCTCGGCCATGGCCATCCGGCGGTGCTCGAGGCGGTGCAGCGCGCGGTGACCGAAGGGCTCTCCTTCGGTGCGCCGAAGGAAAGCCCGTCGGCGACCGCGGCGTGCACGGCCGCGAGCACCGCCGGGTGGCCGTGGCCGAGGATCATCGGCCCCCAGGAGCCGATGTAGTCGAGGTAGCGGCGCCCCTCCGCGTCGATCACGCACGAGCCCTGGCCGCGGACGATGAAGCGCGGCGTGCCGCCGACCGCGCGAAAGGCACGCACCGGCGAATTGACACCGCCGGGAATGACCCGCTGGGCGCGTTCGAACAGCCCGCGGTTGGTGACACCGGCGTCGCTGGCCGCGTGGGCGGCCGGGGCGCCGGTGGTGTCAGTGGACACGGCGCGGAGCCCCGTCGCTCTTGGGGGCTTCGGGCTCGGTGCCGCCTTCGCCGTCGCTGCCTTCTTCGCCTTCTTCAGGCTGCGGCAGCGCCCAGAAGAAGCGGTCCGGCACGATGTGACCCATGCCGGGCCTGAAGCCGGCGTCCAGGCTCTGGTCCAGGAACGAGAGCGCCTCGCCGACTGCCGACTGCAGTTCGCTGCCGGCCGCCAGCAATGCCGCCAGTGCGGCCGCCAGCGTGTCGCCGGCGCCCATGAAGGCGGTGTCGAAGCGTTCGAACTTCTCGCCGGTGATGGCGCCTTGTGGCGAGGCCAGGATGTTGTCGATGTACTGCTCGGGACCCTTGCCCGGTGCCAGCATCACCCCCGTCACCAGCACATAGCGGGTGCCGTGCTCGCCGGCCGCGACAGCAAGCTCTCGGGCGGATGGCGGGCGTTCGTTGTCCCAGTCGGGCAGCAGGAAGTCCTGCAGCGTCTTGTGGCTGCCCACCAGCACTTCGGTGGCCGGCAGGATCAATTCACGAAAGGCTTCCAGATACGGCTGCAGCGCGTCGTCCTCGACCCACGACAGGTTGGGCAGGTACGACACCAGCGGGATCTCGGTGTAGTCGGACAGCACCTCGGCCACTGCGGCGACGTTGTCGGCGCTGCCCAAGAAGCCGACCTTCCAGCCCGAGATGGTGACGTCTTCCAGGATCGTGCGCGCCTGCTCGGTCACCACCTCAGCGTCCAGTTCATGCTGGTCGAAGGTGTCGGCGGTGTCGCGCATCACGATCGCGGTCACGATCGGCAGCGCATGCGCGCCCATGGCCGAGATGGTGGCGATGTCGCCGGCCAGCCCGCCCGCGCCGCTGGGGTCGCTGGCGTTGAAGCACAGCACGCAGGCCGGCGGCGGGTCGGCGTTGGGTTCTTCGCTGGCCGTGGCCGGGATCAAGTCGGGCGTCATGGTGGGGTCGAGTCGGGCTTCGGGGTTGGGCTTTTCGCAGGCAGGAGCAACGACTCGGAAAAGCAGCGAACGAGCCCGGGGCGAAGCGTTGAAAAGGCCAGGGAAAAACCTCCAGCAACTTCTCTGCAGTGTTGCCTAGGTCCCCACAATGCAACATCTTTTTGAGATATCGGCTGGCTACAATGCCGGCCCATTGTAGTGACGTGACTGCCTGTGCCGTGAACCCTTCCGCCAGTGAATCCGCAAGTGAATCCGCAAGTGAGGCCCGCACCTGGATGTGCCTGATCTGCGGCTGGATCTACAACGAAGCCGAAGGCGACCCCGAACACGGGATTTCAGCCGGCACGCTTTGGGCCGATATCTCGATGAACTGGACTTGCCCGGAGTGCGGAGCCCGCAAGGAAGACTTCGAGATGGTCCAGATTTGACACGGCAGGGTCGGGGCGCTCAGCGCCCGCGGCCCTCCACATCGTGAGGAGTGCGTCACTTGCAGACCCAGAGACCGGACAGCCCGCCGACGGCTGGACCCGCCATGCCAGGCGTCAAGGTGCTGGTCATCGACGACAGCAACACGATCCGGCGCAGCGCCGAGATCTTCCTGCGCCAGGGTGGCCATGAAGTGTTGCTGGCCGAAGACGGCTTCGACGCGCTGGCCAAGGTCAACGACCACGCCCCCGAGCTGATCTTCTGCGACATCCTGATGCCGCGGCTGGACGGCTACCAGACCTGCGCCATCATCAAGCGCAACCCCCGTTTCGCCCATCTGCCGGTGATCATGTTGTCCAGCAAGGACGGCTTGTTCGACAAGGCGCGCGGCCGCATGGTGGGCTCGCAGGACTACCTCACCAAGCCCTTCACCAAGGAACAACTGCTGCGCACGGTGGAGTCGTTCCGCCCGGTGGTGGCCTGATCTGCGGACGCTCGTTCCCGCCGCCGCCCCGCCATCGATCCGCCAGAACCAACGCCGCACCCGACCGCCATGTCCATCCGCAGCATCCTGATCGTCGACGACTCCAAAACGGAGTTGCACCACCTGTCCGACATCCTCGGAAAGTCCGGCTATGCGGTGCGGACCGCCGAGAACGGCGAAGATGCGCTGCGTCGGCTGGGTGAGCACAAGCCCGACCTGATCCTGATGGACGTGGTGATGCCGGGCCAGAACGGTTTTCAGCTGACCCGCAGCATCACCCGCGACCCGCGTTTCGCCGATGTGCCGGTGATCATGTGCACCAGCAAGAACCAGGAAACCGACAAGGTCTGGGGCATGCGGCAGGGCGCACGCGACTACATCGTCAA
>JBDSMV010000131.1:0-3609 GCA_039915715.1 Rubrivivax sp.
GCGTGACGCTGATGACGGGCCCGCCCAGGTTGATCGGCTCGGTGCCCAGCAGCAGCGGATACGGCTTGGGGTTGGGTTTCCAGATGATCATCGCCAGGGTCTGCAACAGCAGGCTGACGCCGATGGCCGTGATCAGCGGCGCCAGGCGCGGCGCATTGCGCAGCGGGCGGTAGGCCAGCTTCTCGATCGCGAAATTAAGCGCCGCGCACACCACCACCGAGCAGGCGAGCGAGATCAGCAACAGAAGCCATCCCGGCAGGCCGCTGTCGGCCAACACCGTGACCACGGTCCAGCTGACCATGGCGCCCACCATCAGCACCTCGCCATGGGCGAAGTTGATGAGGTTGATGATGCCGTAGACCATCGTGTAGCCAAGTGCCACCAGCGCGTACATGCTGCCGAGCACGAGACCGTTGATGATCTGCTGGAAGAAGGTTTCCATCGAATGAAGGGCTCTGGTCACCACGCCGGGCAGGCGCCCGGCCGGGTTGCGAATGGCCATGCAAGAACCGGCTCAACCGGTGTGCAACAGCCCCTGGCGCATCGCAGTGCAGCGGAATTGTAGAAGCCGGGCAAACGCGCTTTGGCTTGGTGTCAACCCGAATGTCGCAGCGCTGCGGGCGCGAGACGCCCGCCCGGCTTGCAGCACATCGACATCGAGATGGGTCGCGTCGGAAGATCGAATCAGCGTGCAAGCACATGACCCACGCGCAGCCGCAGCATCGGCAAGAGGTCTTGTTCGATCCAGGGGTGTTTCTTGAACCACGGCGTGTTGCGGGGCGATGGATGGGGCAACGGCACGAAGCGGGGCGCATGGTCCTGCCACTGCCGAACGGTATCGGTCAAGGAGCGCTGTCGACGTACCCCCAGGAAGTGGCGCTGTGCGTGCAGGCCGATCAGCAGGGTCATCTCGATCTGCGGCAAGCGTTCCAGCAACGCCTCCATCCACTTCGGTGCGCATTCCGGCCTGGGCGGCAAATCGCCGCCGACGCCTCGGCCGGGGAAACACAGCCCCATCGGGATCAATGCGATCCGCTGCGCATCGTAGAAGGTCCGCTTGTCGACCCCCATCCACTGTCGCAGCCTGTCGCCGCTCGGGTCATCCCAGGGCACACCCGTGGCATGCACGCGCGCCCCGGGTGCTTGTCCCACCACCAGGATGCGGGCAGCGGCACCGGCCTGCAACACGGGGCGTGGCCCCAGAGGCAGATGGGCTTCGCAGAGGCGACAGGCCCTCACTTCCTGCAGCAGTTGCGGCAGGGTTCGAACCGCTGTCGTCACGGCCACGGTCAGGGCTCCCCTTCAGGCATCGATTCCGCGGTCCGAGACACCTGACCCAGCCACATCGACAGCCGGGGTCCCGCATGCTCCAGTTCGTGTCGGTGCAGGCCGACCAGGCGGCCGAGCACACGCTTGCCCTTGCCGGTGAGCCGAAGCTCGACCTTGCGCCCGTCGTCGCGCGATGCCTGGCGCAGCAGCAGGCCCTGGTCCACCAGCCGGTCGACCAGACCGACCGCGCTGTGGTGTTTGATCAGAAGCTGGCGTGCCAGCTCGCTGACTGTCATTTCCTGGGCGGCTGGCATTGCGCGCACCACCAGCAGCGCCTGGTACTGCTGACCACCGACGCCGACTCCAAGTGCGGCGGCTTCGCTGAAGTTCAGGAAACTGCGCAGCGCGTGCCGAAAACCGGCCAGCCGTGCATAGTCGGCGTCGGTCAGTGGGCTGGGTTCGGAAAGATCGGCGCAAGGCTTCACGACTCGGACGCTTCAGACAGGATCGGTTGCAGGCGGCAGCGCGCGCGGCATCGTCGCCGACGACGCCGAAGCGCAGGACGTGGTGCAGAAAACCGCCCTGCGCGCTTTCTCGAATGCGGCCTCGTTTCGGATGACTGTGCGCTCGGCACGTGGCTGGTCGCAAATCGCATCGATCTGGCGCTGGATGGGCAACGCAGACATGGGCGATGGCGACGACATCGCCGACTGGAGAGCCAAATCGGGCCAGCAGAACGGGTCCTGCGGCAGTTGGCAGATCCAACAGCGCTGATCAGGCCGGGTTGTCGGTCGCTGGGACTGCGTCGGCGTCCAGCGAACGCCACTGTTGCAAGCGTTCACCGATGCGCTGCTCCAGACCGCGCGGCACCGGTTCGTAAAAACGGGTTTGCGGCAGGCCGTCGGGCAGGTAGCGAACCCCTGCTGCATACGCTTCGGGTTCATCGTGGGCATAGCGGTAGCCGCTGCCGTGCCCCAGGCCCTGCATCAGTTTCGTCGGGGCATTGCGAAGGTGCATCGGCACGGGTCTGGAGCCGTCGCTGTGCACCAGTTGTTGCACGGTTTTCCAGGCGCGATAGACCGCGTTGGATTTCGGCGCTACTGCCAGGTAGACAACCGCCTGAGCCAGTGCCAGTTCGCCTTCGGGCGATCCGAGCCGCTCGTAAACAGCAGCGGCATCCAGCGCCGCGGTCAGGGCGCGCGGGTCGGCCAGGCCGATGTCTTCAGTGGCCATTCGCACAATGCGACGGGCCGCATAGCGCGGGTCCATGCCGGCGTCCAGCAACCGCGCGAGCCAGTACAAAGACGCGTCGGGGTCGGAGCCGCGCACCGACTTGTGCAGCGCAGAGATGGTGTCGTAGTAGACATCGCCCTCCTTGTCGCCGCGCCGCAGCAGTTCGCCGAGCGTGGCTTCGAGCATCGCCAGATCGAGCTGTTCGGCGCCAGCCTGCGCAGCCACCAGGTTGTCGTAACCATTGAGCAGGCGCCGCGCGTCGCCGTCGGCATGGGCGACGAGCCCGGCGCGGGCTTCTTCCGTCATCGGTGGGGCTGCGAGCAGCGCCTGCGCGCGGTCGATCAGCAAGCCCAGGTCGGCGTCGTCCAGCGACTTCAGCACATGCACCGTGGCACGTGACAACAAGGCTGAATTGACTTCGAAGGACGGGTTCTCGGTGGTGGCGCCGATGAAGCTGAAAAGCCCCGATTCGACATGCGGCAAGAACGCGTCCTGCTGCGCCTTGTTGAAGCGGTGAACCTCGTCGACGAACACCACTGTCGATCGTCCGGCACGGCGCAGCGCCTGTGCCTGCTCGACTGCTTCGCGGATGTCCTTGACGCCGGCCAGTACCGCCGACAACACAATGAAGTGAGACTTGGTTGAGCCGGCCAGCAGGCGCGCCAGCGTCGTCTTGCCGACGCCGGGCGGACCCCACAGGATCATCGACGGCAACCGTCCGGATTCGAAGGCCACGCGCAAGGGCCGGCCCGTTGCCAGCAGGTGCCGCTGACCGACCACGTCGTCGAGCGTCGCGGGACGAAGGCGCTCGGCCAGCGGCGCTGTTGCGCCAGTGTCCGGCGCGGCCTCCGGTGTGTCGAACAGCGGGTCCTGCTTCGGCATGACCGGCTAGCGTTGCTGCACGATCAAGCTACTGCTCGGCCCCGTCATTGCTCGATCACGTCACTGCTCGATCACATCAGCGCCAGCGGGCGGCTTGAAGTCGAAGCGGGCAGCGTCTATCGGCGGGTTCGGTTCGAAGCCGGTGAAGCGCAACATGGATCGCTGGCCGAAGCTGTCGACGATCTCGACCGCAGCGAGCGTCTTGCCATTGAAGCCGACGCGCAT
>JBDSMV010000351.1:0-2803 GCA_039915715.1 Rubrivivax sp.
ACCAGCGCACGGCGCAACGATCCGCCACCGTCCACCACCAGCACACGGCCGCGCCCGGGCGATTCGACCGCGGCCTTGACGGGTGTGTTGTCCTCGAAGCATTTGACGGTCAGCACCGGGCCGGCAAAGACCTCGCGCCCGCCGTAGTCGTGGAACACCGGTGGCAGCACGCGCAGCCCGGGGTCGGCCTTGTGGTCGTCGCAAAGATCACAGGTGGCGAATTCGGTCATCTACGGACTCCTGGTTCATGATTCGGCGGGGTACCGAACGCCTGTCCGGATCCTTCCCGATTCATGTTACCCGCCGGTTTGTGGTCCGCCATGCCTTCAGTTTCGACTCCGTCTTCGCCCCTGTCTCTGCCCCTGTCTTCGCCCCTGTCTCCGCGCCAATCGCCGCCCCCGTCATCGCGTGCCGTCTCGGTCCCACCACGCAGCCCGCTGACATCGCTGACCCTGCTGTGCCTGGCAGCGACCTGGCTGATTTGGGGCTCCACCTACCTGGCGATCAAGTGGGCGCTGGTGAGTTTTCCGCCCTTTTTCCAGATGGGCACGCGCTTCGTCGCTGCCGGGCTGCTGCTGGGAGTGTTCGCGGCACTGCGCGGCGCGCGCTGGCCCACCGGCGCGCAATGGGTCACTGCGTCCGTGCTGGGGGCGTTGATGCTGGGCGGCGGCTATGGCGCCACCGCGCTGGCGCAGCAGCACGTGGGATCGGGTCTGGTGGTGGCCTTCATCGCGGTGGTGCCTGCACTGGTGGCGCTGATGCAATGGCCCTATGGCGTGCGACCGAGCCGGCTCGAAGGCGCCGGCATCGCGCTCGGGCTCGTGGGCGTGTGGCTGCTGACCCGGGGTCAGGGTTTCTCGGCATCGTTGACAGGCCTGCTGGCAATCACCGTCGCCTGCGTGACCTGGTCGCTGGGCACCGTGTGGGCGCGTCATGGATTGCCGGGCGGGCCGCAGTTGACGCTGGCGCCGGGTGCGGCAGGCATCGCGTCGCAGATGGTCGCGGGCGGCTTGCTGCTGCTGCTCGCCGCGGCAGCACTCGACGAGCGGCCGGTCTGGCCGCCGGACGCACGGGCGCTGCTCAGCTGGCTGTATCTGGTGGTGGCCGGATCGCTGCTGGCGTACTCGGCCTACATGGTTCTGCTGGCCCGCACCAGCGCCACCCTGGCGTCGAGCTACACCTTCGTCAATCCCGTGATCGGGCTGTTGCTGGGGGTGACGTTGGGGGGCGAGGTGGTGACGACCGGGGAATGGGCTGCGGCAGCCGTCGCCGTGGCCGGCGTGGTGGCGATGCTGCTTTCAAGACGTTGACGCAATCGGCGTTCCGGGTGCGGCCGGTTGTCAGCCCTTGGCCAGCGCCGCCTTGCGAATCGCCGACAGCGTGCCCCGGGTCGTGATCACGTCGGTGTCCAGCTTCAGGTGCAGCAGCGTCGGCGTGCCGGCCCCGACCGCGGCACGCAGAGCGGGCTCGAAAGCTTCCGTGCGGTCGATGAAGTCGGCGCGCCAACCGTAGGCCCGCGCCAGCGCGGCGAAGTCGGGGTTGTAGAGGTCGCTGCCGCTGACGCGGCCCGGGTAATCACGTTCCTGGTGCATCCGGATGGTGCCGTAACTGCCGTTGTCGACCACGATGCACAGGAGCTTCTTCGCACCATATCCAGTAGCGGTGGCGAGTTCCTGGCCGTTCATCAAGAAGTCACCGTCGCCGGCGATGTTGACCACCCAGCGATCGGGCTGCAGCAGCGCCGCACCGACCGCGGCCGGGAAGCCGTATCCCATCGCGCCGGAGGTCGGCGCCAGCTGCGTGCGACCATGGTGCTGCAACCCCGGATAGCGGCAATAGCGGTGCAGCCAGCCGCTGTAGTTGCCGGCACCGTTGGTGAAAACCGTGTCGTCGGGCAGCGCGGCCTGCACTGCCTTCACCACCACCGCCAGGTCCAGCGGTGTCACGGACGGCGCCTGCAGATTGGCCTCGTAATCGGCTGCGGCTGCGCGGGTGTGTTCGACCCAGACCGGTGGCTGCGGCGGCGCCGTCAGCGCTTGCAGTGCGACCGCCGCCGAGGCCATCGACGACTGCAGCATCAGGTCGGCGGCATAGACCCGCCCCAGCTCTTCGGCACCGGCATGGATGTGCACCAGCTTCTGCCGCGGCCGCGGCGCTTGCAGCAACTCGTAGCCGTTGGTCGTCATCTCGCCCAGCCGCACCCCGAGTGCGATCACCAGATCGGCGCCGCTGATGCGCCGGGCCAGTTTCGGGTTGATGCCGATGCCGACATCGCCGGCATAGAGTGCATGGCGGTTGTCGAAAGTGTCCTGGAAGCGCCAGCCGCAAGCCACCGGCAGTTGCCAGTCCTCGGCGAAACGCTGCAGCGCAGCGGCCGCCTCGGCATTCCAGCCCGATCCGCCAGCGATCACGATCGGGCGCTCGGCCGCCAGCAGCAGGGTGCGCAGTTGGCTCAGCGCGTCGGGCTCCGGCCATGCGCGCACCGGCTCCACGCGAGGCAGCACGGCGGCATCGGTCAGCGTGGTCAGCATGTCTTCGGGCAGCGACAGGACCACCGGACCGGGGCGGCCCTGCATCGCGGTGTGGAAGGCACGGGCGACATATTCGGGCAGGCGGTCGGCACTCTGCACCTCGGCCACCCACTTGGCGAGGCCGAGGGTGCCGGGGCTGTACATCTGGCGATAGTCGATTTCCTGAAAGGCTTCGCGGTCGCGCTGCACGCTGGCCACCTGGCCGATGAACAGCACCATCGGCGTCGAGTCCTGAAACGCCGTGTGGACGCCGATGCTGGCGTTGGTGGCCC
>JBDSMV010000356.1:0-21115 GCA_039915715.1 Rubrivivax sp.
GCCACCAGTTCGGTGCACGAGACGAGCGCCGATTCGATCTCCATCGTGCCCATGCGGTGGCCGCTGACATTGAGCACATCGTCGATGCGGCCGGTGATGGTGAAGTAGCCGGTGCTCGCGTCGCGGATGGCGCCATCACCGGCGAGGTAGTAGCCCTTGAGCTCGGGCGGGAAGTAGCTGGCCTTGAAGCGCTCGGGGTCGCCCCAGATCGTGCGGATCATGCTGGGCCACGGCTTCTTGATGACCAGCAGTCCCGCTTGGCCGTTGGGAACATCGTGGCCCAGTTCATCGACGATCGCCGCCGCGATGCCCGGGAACGGCAGCGTGCACGATCCTGGAACCAGCGGGGTCGCCCCGGGCAGCGGCGTGATCACGTGGCCACCGGTTTCGGTCTGCCAGAAGGTGTCGACGATCGGGCAGCGGCCGCCGCCGATGTGCTTGTGGTACCACTCCCACGCCGCTGGGTTGATCGGCTCACCGACCGAACCCAGGATGCGCAGGCTGGTCAGGTCGTAGCGATCGGGGTGCACCGCCGGGTTTGCTTCGGCCGCCTTGATCAGCGAACGGATCGCTGTCGGCGCGGTGTAGAAGATGCTCACCTTGTGGTCCTGGATCATCTTCCAGAAACGTCCCGCGTCGGGATAGGTGGGAATCCCTTCGAACACGATCTGAGTGGCGCCCAGCGCCAGCGGGCCGTAGGCGATGTAGGTATGGCCCGTGACCCAGCCGATGTCGGCGGTGCACCAGAACACGTCCTCGGGATGCAGGTCGAAGGTCCATTTCGTGGTCACGGCGGCATGCAGCAGGTAGCCGCCGCTGCAATGCTGCACCCCCTTCGGATTTCCGGTCGAGCCCGAGGTGTAGAGCAGGAACAACGGGTGCTCGGCGCCGACCCATTCGGGTTCGCAAGTCACGCTCTGATCGTGCGTCTCGTCGTGCAGCCAGTGGTCGCGCGTGGCATCCCACGCCACCGCGCCGCCGGTGCGGCGGTACACGATCACGTGCTTCACCGACTCGCAGCCGCCGAGCGCCAGCGCCTCATCGACGATGGCCTTCAGCGGCAGGTGCTTGCCGCCGCGCACCTGCTCGTCGGCAGTCAGCACCAGCACCGCGCCGGCGCCCTCGAGGCGGTCACGAAGGCTGTGAGCGGAAAAGCCGCCGAACACCACCGAGTGGGTGGCACCGATGCGCGCGCAGGCCTGCATCGCAACCACGCCTTCGATGCTCATCGACATGTAGATCACGACGCGGTCGCCCTTCTTCACGCCGCGTGCCTTCAACACATTGGCCAGGCGGCAGGTGCGCTCCAGCAACTCTCGGTAGTTGACACGCGACACCCGACCATCGTCGGCCTCGAAGACGACCGCGATCTTCTCGCCCAGCCCGCGTTCGAGCTGGCGGTCCAGGCAGTTGTAGGAGACGTTCAGGGTGCCGTCTGCAAACCACCTGTAGAACGGCGCCTCGGTGTCGTCGAGCGATCGGGTGAAGGGCGTCTTCCAGGTGACGAATTCGCGCGCGAGGCGGGCCCAGTAGGCGCTGTGGTCGGCGTCGGCCTCGGCCACCAACGCCTCGTAGGCAGCCATGCCGGAGATGAAGGCGCCCTTTACGACCGTTTCCGGCGCGTTGTCAAGCTCTGGTGCGGATCGGGCCATTTGATTTTGTCCGTGTGCCTTGGCGGTACGACATGAAGCAGGCAGAGTGGGCGCTGAACCCGGCGCAGTCTGTGCGCAAACGTACATAAGCGAGAGCGGGGCGCAAGGGCGTGGGTCGGCGCGGCCAGGCTGCCCACCCGAGAACGCCCGTCGGCCGCGATGTTGCAGGTTCATCATGCGTGATGCCCAATGCATTCGATTTCGGATCGTCACCATTCGACTGCCTCGCTCCCGATGAGCAGCGCCTGGTGCGCGACGCCGTCGACATCGCCTACTTCCGCGAAGGCGAAGCGATGCTCGAGCTCGGGGCCGTGCCGACCCATTTGTTCGTCATCATCAAGGGGCATGTCTCGCAACTCGAAGGGGGCGAGATCGTGTCCACTTTCGGGCCACGCGATTGTTTCGACGGCCGCGCGCTGGTCGCAGGGCGTGCGCGCAGCCGCTTTGTCGCGACCGAGGAAGTGCTGGCTTATGAGCTGGCGAAGACGGCCGTCAATGAACTGATTTCACGCAACGCGACGTTCGGCGCGCTGCTGTTCTCGGACCTTTCGAACAAGCTCGGCGCACTGGCACAGCGCCACAGCGAGCGCGAAGTGCATGCCCTCGCCATGTCGCCGGTTGCCGAGGCATTCCTGCGGCCCGCGCATGTCGTCGATGGCAGTACGGATATCGTCGGCGTCGCCACGCTGATGCAAGCCAGGCGCACCAGCAGCGTGCTCGTGCGCGATGGCGAGCGCCTGGGCATCTTCACCAACACCGGCTTGCAACGCGCCATTGTCGACGGCCGTTCGCTGGCCACGCTGGCAGTGCGCGAACTGGCGACGTTCCGGCTGGTGTCCATTGCATCGCAGGCGCCTTTGTTCGATGCGCTCGCGTTGATGATTCAGCATCAGGTGCACCGGCTGGTGGTCGACGACGGCGATCAGATCGTCGGGCTGCTCGAGCAGCTCGACCTGCTGAGCTTTCTGTCGAACCATTCCTACCTGATCGCGGTGCAGATCGTTCAGGCCCACGACCTCGATGCCCTGCGTGTGCAGGCCGAGAAGATCGCTCGCTTCGTCGCGCTGCTGTTCCGTGGCGGAACGCGGGTCTTTCAGATTGGCGCGCTGGTGCAGGCGCTGACCGCCAAACTGTTCGAGCGCACCTGGCAGCTCGTCGCCCCGCCCGAGTTGCTGGCCGACAGTTGCCTCTTCGTCATGGGCAGTGAAGGGCGTGGCGAGCAGTTGCTGAAGACCGACCAGGACAACGGCCTGATCCTGCGCGACGGCGCCAGTGCCAGCGAAGCCGTGGTGGCCGAGGCCTGCCGGCGCTTCTCGGCAGCGCTGCGCGACTTCGGCTATCCCGACTGCCCCGGCGAGATCATGGTCAGCAATCCGTTGTGGCGGCGCAGCGCCAGCGACTTCGCGAACACGGTGCGCAACTGGCTGTTGCGTCCCGATCCGCAGGGACTGATGGCCCTGGCGATCTTCATCGACGCCCATGCCGTCGCCGGCGATGCCTCGTTGTTGTCGGGCGCGCGTGCCGAAGTCGACCGGCTGATCGCCGCCGATGATGCGTTGCTAGGGCGCTTCGCCGCAGCCATCGACTCGTTCCCGGACGAGGCGGGCGGCTGGTGGAACCGGCTGCTGCTGGTCGGCGACCATGGCAGGCAGACACTCGACTTGAAGAAGGCGGGCATCTTCCCGATCGTTCATGGGGTGCGCAGCCTGGCGCTGCGTGAACACGTGCAAGCAACCGGTACATCGCAGCGGCTCGACGCACTCGTGGCCGCCGGGCGCCTGTCGGCCGCGTTTGCCAGCGACCTTGCCGACAGCCTGCAGTTCCTGATGGGGTTGAAACTGAAGGCCGGTCTGGCCGAACTCGATGCCGCTGGCGCGGTGAGCGGTGGCGTGCGAACCGAGCAACTGAGCAGCCTGGAGCGCGATTTGATGAAAGACGCCTTCGCGGTGGTCAAGCGTTTCAAGGCGATGGTCCGAAATCAGTTCCATCTGGAAGATCGGTGACGAGGCCCCGCGCGCCGACGCCATGGCGTGCGCTGCAACGCGGAATTCGTGCGCTGCGCCGCCGCTGGTTCCTGCATCGGCTGACCGACCCGCATTTCGCGTTCATGGTCGACCCGCCACCCGACGGCGAATGGGTGGCACTGGATTGCGAGACCACCGGACTGAACGTTCGTCACGACCGGATCATCTCGATCGGCGCCGTGCGAATCGTCGGCAACCGCTTGCTGACCAGCGAGCGGCTGGAACTGCTGGTCCGGCCCGAGCGCGCGCTGGACGTCGCCAGCATGCGCGTGCACCGCCTTCGCGAACACGACGTTGCACAGGGTCTGGACCCTGCGCAGGCCATGCGTCTGCTGCTGGAATTCATCGGCAGCCGGCCGCTCGTCGGCTACTACCTCGAGTTCGACGTGGCGATGATCAACCGGGAAATCCGCCCCTTGCTGGGCGTGCGTCTGCCGCAGGCGAAGATCGACATCTCGACCCTGTACTACGACTTCAAGAATCGCCAACTGCCGCTGGACGCGCGCGGCGGAAGAATCGATCTGCGCTTCGCCACGCTCATGGCCGACCTTGCCCTGCCAGTGCGACACGCACACGATGCCTTGAACGACGCGGTCATGGCGGGGTTGGTTTTCTTGAAGCTGCGTGAGGGCTGAGCATCCAGGCCCAGCCCCCCGCGCTCGGCCCTGGGGCGTCCAGGTCTTCACGGCCCCATGTTCGCCAACGCACAGACATTCTTCCGCGCGGCGTGCAATATTCACGCTTCTGCCCCATTCCAGGGACAGAAGGCTCATGAGCCACCGCCACGACCGACCCGGCCCGACCGGGCAGGTCGGCCCCTCTGCCGATCGACAACACACCATGCTTTCCGCCACCTCCATCGACACCACCGAATGCAACACCGATCGCAACCCCGATCGCAGCGACCTGCGCCAGCATCTGATGCAGTGTGGCGAGGCGCGCGGCCGGCTGCACCGCCTGCGCTGTGCCGCCGAGGCGGTCAATGCCTTTGTCGCACCGCGCTTCGTGACCACGCTCGGCGTTGCGACCGTGTTGATGCTGGCGGCCCTGGCGTTGTTGTCCTGAGCGGCCGCCGATGATGGGTGCGCGACCGGCGTGGCACATCGCCGCGGCCGGCGCCGAAGCTGTCGCGCTGCTGGACCCGGCGCGTGGCGCGCTGCAGTTGCCGATCCGGTCCGAGATCTTCGGCAGTACCCGCTTCAAGCAGCACGGGCGCAGCCTGGGTCAGGCGCATGCCGCGCAGTGGCAGGCACGGGGTGCCGACGCCTTCTTCCCGCGCATCGAGGAGAACATCCGTGTGCTGCGCGAGGCGCAGCATTACATCGCGATCCAGGCCCACACCGGTCGTCACATCAGCCCGGCGGGGGAATGGCTGCTCGACAACTTCTATGTCGTGGTCGCGCAGCTGAAGGAGATCCACGACGGGTTGCCGCGGCGCTATTACCGCGACCTGCCGGTGCTGCTGGACCCGCCGCTGGCCGGCCTGCCGCGCGTCTACGGCATGGCCTGGGCCCTGGTCGCACACACCGACGGCGCATTCGACGAAGCACTGCTGATCGACTTCATCGTGGCCTATCAGGAGACCCGGGAGCTTGCGCTGGGTGAACTGTGGGCCTTGCCGACCACGCTGCGCGTGGTGTTGATCGAGAACCTGCGGCGCCTGGCGGAGCGGGTCGCAGTGACCAAGGCCGCGCGCGAAGCCGCCAACCTGTGGTGCGACACGCTGGACGAAAGCGGCAGCGTCGATGCGCAAGGGGTGTTCGACGCCATGGGTCAACGCGGTGTCGCACCTGCTTTCGCGCTGCAGGTCATGCACCGACTGCACGCCGACCCCCGGGCGCGGTCGCTGCCGGGCGAACGCAATCGCGAACTCGTGCGTGCCGCGCTCTCACTGACCATGACAGACCCGGCCGCAGCCCAGTTGGCGTTGCAGGCCGAGGAAGCGGCCGACAACCTGAGCGTCGGCAATGCGATCACCTCGCTGCGTCTGCTCGGCGACACCGAATGGCGTGAGGTGATCGCACAGTCCAGCATCCTGATGCAGCGCATGCAGACGTCGCCGGTGTTCACCGCCGAACGCGACGACACGCAGGACGGCACGCTGCACGCGATCGAGCGCCTCGCGCGTCGCAGCGGTCGCAGCGAGTTGGACGTGGCCGACGCGCTGTTGTTGCTCATGCGCGCCGCGCCCGACCTGCGGATGCCGGACGCCGCTGCGCAGAGCGAATCACCCAGCTACTGGCTGCGCGGTCCCGGCAGTCCCGCGCTGTGTCGCGCAATCGGCCTGCGCGGGGTCGCGTCGCCCGGCTGGAGCCGCCTGCGCCCGCATCTGACGCTGCCGCTGTATCTGGCGACGCTGGCGCTCGCCAGCGTCGGACTCACGCTGGTGCTGGTGCTGCCTGTCGAGACAGCGGGCGCAGAGACGGCCTGGCTGGCAGTGACGGCGCTCCTTGCGCTGTGGCCTGCCAGCGAGGCGGTGGTTGCCGGCGTCAACCGACTGATCAGCGAATGGGTGCCCCCCCGCCGTCTGCCGCGCCTCGCGTTCACCGACGGCATACCTGCCGAACACCGCGTGCTGGTGGTGGTGCCGGCGATGCTCGTCGACATCGCCGGCGTGCACCGGCTCGCTGCGCAACTCGAACGGCACAGCCTCGCCAACCGCGAACCCCACGCTCAGTTCGCACTGCTCACGGACCACCTGGATGCCGATGCGGAGACCACCGAGGCCGACAAGGCCCTGCTGGCCGCAGCCATCGACGCGATCGACGCGATCGAAGCGCGCCACCACGGTGGCGCCGACGCCCCGCGGCGCTTCCTGCTGCTGCACCGCGAGCGACGCTGGTGCAAGACCGAGCAGCGCTGGATCGGCTGGGAGCGCAAACGCGGCAAGCTCGAGCAATTGCTGGCCTTGCTGGCGGGCCCCGCGTCGTCGAGCCCGGACTTTGTCGACCTCGGCCGCCGCTCGCAGCCTGCGGCGCAGACGCCCTATGTGGTCACGCTCGACAGCGACACGCAACTGCCGCCGAACGCGTTGCGCGAACTGGTCGGTGTGGCGGCGCACCCGCTGAACCGGCCACGCGTCGATGCGCGGCGGCGACGCGTGGTGACCGGCTACGGCATCCTGCAGCCGCGCTTGGTCACGCCACTGCCATCGGCGCGCGAGTCGACGCCGTTCCACTGGCTGTTTGCCGGACATTGCGGGATCGATCCCTACAGTGCGTCGAGCTCTGAGCTGTACCAGGACGTGTTCGACGCGGGCACCTTCACCGGCAAGGGACTGCTGCATGTGCAGGCCATGCACCAGGTGCTCGGCGGCCGGTTCGCGGAAGGCCGCATCCTGAGCCACGACCTCGCCGAAGGGGCGATCGCCCGCTGCGGCGGCGTCAGCGACATCGCGTTGATCGAGTCGGCGCCGGTGCACGCCGATGCGGCCGCGGCACGGGTCAGCCGCTGGGTGCGTGGCGACTGGCAGCTGCTGCCGCTGCTGCTGCAGCCGCGGCGTTTCGACTTGCGTGCGGTCGACCGCTGGAAGATGCTCGACAACCTGCGCCGATCGCTGGTGGCCCCCGTCTCGCTGCTGCTGTTGCTCGTGAGCCTTGCGGGTGGGCCGTTGGCGCCGTGGAAAGCGCTGCTGCTGATCGCAGCCGCCTACGGCAGCGGCGGGCTGTTCGGCGCCATCGCCGGTCTGGCCCCGAGTCGCGATCACATCGCCCTTTCCTACTTCTACCGCAGCGCGCTGGCCGACCTCGGCCGTGCCGTCGCGGCGACGCTGTGGAATTTGGCGCTTCTGCTGCGACACGCGCTGTCGATGGGCGACGCCATCGGGCGTGCGCTTTGGCGCATGGCGATCAGCCAACGTCATCTGCTGCAATGGACCACGGCCGCCACCAGCGAAGCGGCGGTTGCGACCGATGTCGGGGGGCTGGTGCGCCACCATCGCGGCGTGGTCGGCCTGGCCGTCCTGGTGCTGGCGACGCTGCTGGCGCTGCGCACGCCCGAACCGTGGCTGGCTGTTGCGTGTGGTGCTCTCTGGGGCGGTACCCCGTGGTGGATCGGGTGGGCCAGCCGTGCCCGTCCGCCGCCACGCAGCCAGGCGCTCGACGCGACCGACCGTGAGTATCTGCTCGGCGTGGCGCGCGACACCTGGCGCTGGTTCGAGCTGCACGTCGGGACCAACAGCCAGGGATTGCCGCCCGACAACGTGCAGACCTCGCCGATGACGATGGTGGCGCAGCGAACCTCGCCGACCAACATCGGCCTGTACCTGCTGGCCGTGGCCTGTGCGCGTCGGTTCGGCTGGATCGACAGCGCGCAACTGCTGGCGCGCTGCGAGCACACGCTGGCCACACTGGACCGGCTCGAGCGGCACCGCGGCCACTTCCTGAACTGGTACGACACGCAGAGCCTCGCGCCGCTGAGCCCGACGTACGTGTCGACGGTCGACAGCGGCAATCTCTGCGGGCACCTGCTGGCACTGGCGGGAGCTTGCGACGAGACGGTCGACGGCCTCGACGCGGCCACGTCCGTGAGCCTGGCTGCTCGCTTGGCCGATCTGGCAGCACGCTGCCGCCGGCTCGCCGAAGCAGCCGAGTTCGGCTTTCTCTACGACGCGCGCCGGCGCCTGTTCCATATCGGCTACCGCCCGTTCGAGCAACAGCTCGACCGCAGCTACTACGACCTGCTGGCTTCCGAAGCGCGGCTCGCCAGCCTGTGGGCGATCGCCAAGGGCGACGTGCCCGCCAGCCACTGGGCCGCGCTCGGACGGCCCTACTTCGCGGACGGCGCGCAGGCCGGTTTGCGTTCATGGTCAGGTTCCATGTTCGAGTACCTGATGCCGTCGCTGACGCTGGAGGAACCGGCGGGCAGCGTGCTGGCGCGGGCGGCTCGCGCGGCGCTGCATGAACAGCGTTCGTACGCGAGCAGGCGCGATGTTCCTTGGGGCATCTCCGAGTCGGCCTACGCTGTCAGCGACCACACGCTGGCCTACCAGTACGCGCCCCAGGGCGTGCCGCGGCTGGCCTTGCGCCGCGCGCCGCCCGACGACCTGGTCGTGGCCCCGTATGCCACCGCGCTCGCCGCGATGCTGGCACCACACCTGGCCGCCGACAACCTGCGCCGCCTCGAGTCCCTGCACGCGCGCGGCGACCTGGGCTTCATTGAGGCGCTGGACTACAGCGCCGAGCGCCAGTCGGACACGAGCCGGTTCACCCCGGTGCTGACCGGCATGGCGCACCACCAGGGCATGAGCCTGGTCGCGCTGACCAATGTGCTGCACGACGGCGTGGTGCGGTGCTGGGGCATGGCCGATGCGCGCTTGAACGCCGTGGCGTCGCTGCTGCAGGAGCGCATGCCGCGGGAAGTCTCGCGCCTGCTGGAGGTGCCACCGGCACCCAGCCGGGCCGAAAGGACAGACGTCGCGCCAGTCTCGGCGCGCGACATCGTGCCGGGCGAGAACGCCCTGCAGTTCACCCATTTGTTGTCCAACGGTCGCTACAGCGTGACGCTGCGGTCCAACGGCGCGGGCTGGAGCCGCTTCGGCGGAGCCGACGTCTCGCGTTGGCGTGACGATGCACTGCGTGATGCCTACGGAACCTTCTTTTACCTGCGGCGCGAGCGCAACCGCGTTCCGGTGTCGATCACGCAGCATCCGGCCCCCGACCCGGGGGCCGACTACCGGGCCAGCTTTCACAGCGGCCATGTGGTGTTCGACACCGTGTGGGCCGACATGCGCAGCCGCTGCACGGTCTGGGTCAGCGCCGAGGACGACATCGAGCTGCGTCGCATCGAGCTCTGGAACACCTCGTCGGAGCCGATCACGTTCGAACTGCTGTCGATGTTCGAGCTGGTTATGGCCGAGGCCCGAGCCGACGAAGCGCACCCGGCATTTTCCAATCTGTTCGTCAGCGCCGACTGGCGCGCCGACGAACGCGCGCTGTACTTCGCGCGGCAGCCACGGCTGTCCACCGAGCCAGGGCGGCATGCGGTGCACTTCGTTGCGCAAGCCGACCACCAGTTGCGCTCGGTCGAGCCGCAGGTCGACCGGGCGGGTTGGCTCGGGCGCGGCCGCGACGCCGCGTCGCCACTGGCGCGATACGCACGCGGCGTCACCGCCTCGGGCGCGCTCACCACCGGGCTGGACCCGATCGCCTCGCTGTCGATGCGGCTGGCACTGCCTGCGCACGGCGTGGCGCATCTGGTCGTCGGCACCGCCGCGGCCGCATCGCGCGACGCGCTGGAGGTGCTGGTCGACCGCTACCGGCAGGGTGCCGTGGTCGAGCGCTCGGCGCAGATGTCGGCCACGCTGGCCGGCGCGCGGGCGCGCGAAACAGGCATGACGGTAGAGGACCGGCAGTCACTGCTGCTGCTGACCACCACGCTGGCCCTGCTGTTGGCGCGGCCCGCGTCCACCGCGTCGACCACGTCAGACCCGGCCGACACAGCCTGCGACCGGCGATCCCTGTGGCGTTTCGGCATCTCGGGCGACCGGCCCATTATCGTCGCGACCATCGGCTCGGTGCAGGGCCTGCGGCTGGTGCGCTCGCTGGTGCAGGCGCTGCCGTGGTGGTCCTGGGGTGCGATGGCCTGCGACCTGGTGATCGTGAACGCAGAACCGCGCTCGTACCTGATGCCGCTGCAGGCCGAGCTGCTGGCGCTGGCGCAGCAGCACAGTGAAACCGAGTCGAAGCATTGCGCGTTGCATCTGGTGTTCGCGGACGAGGTCAGCAGCGCCGAGATGGCCGCCTTCAAGAGCCTCGCGCGCGCGCTGCTTCGAGCCGACGGTCGGCCATTGAGCCATCATGTGCAGGTGCTCGCGGCATGGCACGACGCCGCGCTCGTGGCACGGCTCGAAGGCGGCGTCACGGCGCTCGCCACCGCGGCGGCTTCCTCGGCGCAGCGCGCAGCGACCGGCAGCTTCGACCCCGACAGCGGCGCGTTCAGCTTCAGCGTCGACGCGACGCGACGGCCCGCGCGCCCCTGGATCAACGTGCTCGCCAATCCCGACTTCGGCACCCAGGTCTCGGAGGCCGGAGCCGGCTACAGCTGGGCCGGCAACAGCCGGCTGCACGCGCTCACACCCTGGTCGAACGATCCCGTGACCGACCCAGCGGGCGAATGGTTCCTGTTGCAGGATCTGCGCAGCCGCGAGGTCTGGAGCGTGGGTGCGGGCGGCGGGGGTGAAGACAGCGTCGGCGCAAGCGGGGCTGCCGCAACTGCCACGTCATACACGGTCGAGCACGGGCCGGGCTGGACCACGATCGCTCACCGCCGTGGCGAGCTTGAAGTGCTCGCCACCTGGTGCGTCGACGATGCGCTTTCGATCAAGCAGGTGCGCCTGGCGCTGCGGCAGCACGGCACACGCAGGGTGCGACTGCGGGTGATCGGCGTGTGCGAATGGTTGCTCGGCGAACGGCGCGCGGATCGGCAGTCGGTGCGGACGGCGTTCGAGACCCTGGTTGCGGACGGCGCATCGGCGGTGCCGGTGGGCGTGCTGCTGGCGACGCAAAGCGATGCACACGCCGGCTTCGGAGGCAGCACCGCCTTCTTCAGTCTGCAAGGTTCAGCGTCGCGGGGCGCTGAGATGAATGGCGAGATGAACACCGAAAAGAACGCCGAGCTGGACGACTGGACCTGTGACCGGCGCGAACTCTTCGATGCGCGCGGGCACCGGGTGGTGCCCGACCGCTTCGGCCAGCGCGCCGGCGCCGGCCTCGACCCCTGCGCTGCGATCTCGGCCACCGTGAGCCTGGCTCCAGGCGAGCGCGCCGAATGTGTGTTCACCCTCGGCCACGGTGCCACGCCGGCTGCCGCGCGGGAGCTGGCTCGGATGGCCCTGTCGCAACACGCCCGCCAGCGCGAGACCGACGTGCGCGCGCGATGGGAAGAGCGGCTTGGCGCCGTGACGGTGCACACGCCGGACCCTTTGTTCGACGTGCTCATCAACCGCTGGTTGCTGTACCAGACCGTGGCGTGCCGCCTCTGGGCCCGCGCGGCCTTCTATCAAGCCGGCGGCGCCTTCGGCTTTCGGGACCAGTTGCAGGACACCATGGCGCTGGCCGTTACCGCGCCGCAGTTGCTGCGCGCGCAACTGCTGCTGTCGGCCTCGCGCCAGTTCTTCGAAGGCGATGTGCAGCACTGGTGGCACCCGCCCACCGGCGCCGGCGTGCGCACCCGCATGTCGGACGACCTGCTGTGGCTGCCCGAAGCCACCGCTCGCTACATCGATGTCAGCGGCGACGCCGCCGTGCTCGAAGAGGAGGTGCTGTTTCTCGAAGGCGAGCCGATCGCGGAAGGCGCGGAGGACCGCTATGACGTGCCGCGCACCAGCGAGCGCAGCGCGACCTTGTACGAGCATTGCGCAATGACGATCGACCGCAGCCTGGCGGTCGGCGTCCACGGCCTGCCGTTGATGGGCACCGGTGACTGGAACGACGGCATGAACCGCGTCGGCCACCAGGGCCGCGGCGAATCGGTGTGGCTCGGCTGGTTCCTGTGTCACGTGGTGGCGCAGTTCGCGCGGTTGGCCAGCGCGCGCGGCGACACGTCGCGTGTGCTGGCCTGGGAAGCGGCGGCCCGCGGTTGGCGCGTTGCGTTGCAGGGCGCAGCATGGGACGGCGAGTGGTTCGTGCGCGCTTTCTTCGACGACGGCACGCCGCTGGGTTCGCACACCAACACCGAGTGCCGCATCGACCTGATCGCGCAGGCCTGGAGCGTGCTGTCGGCAGCCGCGCTGCCGGCTCAACAGCAGCTTGCGATGGCATCGGTGGAGCGGCTGTTGGTCGACGAAGGTCTGGGTGTGGTGCGCCTGCTCGACCCCCCACTGGCGAAGGCCGAGCCCGAAGCGGGTTACATCCAGTCCTATCCCCCCGGCGTTCGCGAAAACGGCGGGCAGTACTCGCATGCCGGCGTGTGGGCGCTGATGGCAAGGGCCGCGCTCGGTGACGCCGATGGGGCCTGGCGTTTGTTCGAGTTGTTGAGCCCGGCGCACCGGGCGGCGAATCCGCAGCTGGCGGCGGCCTACGAGATCGAGCCCTATGTGATGGCCGGCGACGTGTACACGCAGCCGCCGTATGTGGGGCGGGGCGGATGGAGCTGGTACACGGGGTCGGCCGCATGGATGCACCGTGCGGCGGTGGAGTCGATCTGCGGGCTGCGCGTGCAGAACGGCCGAGTCTGCGTTCGGCCCTGTCTGCCGAGCCACTGGCCCGAGGTGCGTCTGCGTTTGCGGCAGGGCGGGGTCGAGCACCTGTTTATCGTTTGTGCCGCCAGTGCCGATGCCGCCATTGCATCGGCACTGGCGGCTGGCGCGATGCCGTTGGCTGCCGGCGAGTGGTTGACGCTTGCGGACGGTGCCAGCCAAAATGGCCGACTCGTCGTTCAGGCAGCCGTCGAACATGGGCCCGGGCCGGCATCGGCACCTCGGCCCGAAGCTCCTCAGCGCATCCAGGCCATGTAGGTGTGCCGGTCGGCTGCATAGCAGCCACAGGCGGCGGCCTCGAGCGCGCTGCGATCGAGAATGGTGACCTCGCCGCGGTGATAGGTGATGAGCCCGTCCTTCTGCAGCCTTCCGGCTGCCGACGTGACGCCGACCCGTCGCACCCCCAGCATGTAGGCGAGAAATTCGTGCGTCACGCGAAAATGGACCGAGCGCGAACGGTCCTGGCTCATCAGCAACCACCTTGCCAGACGCGGGCCGATGAGGTGAAAGCGCAGGCAGGCCGCCGAGTGCGCCAGCTGTCCCATCAACACATAGATGTAGCGGCCCAATGCCTGCCGCAGCGCTGCGCTGGCGCGCAACTCGCGTCGAAGCGCAACAGCGCTGACCTGCCAGGCTCGGCCCGACCCCTGGACAACGGCATGCAGCGGTGAATGCGACACCCCGAGCGCGAAGTGCGCACCCAGCATGCCTTCGCATCCGATCATGCCGACCTCGACGCCCGGGCTGCCCTCGATGCACGTGACCAGAGAGATGAATCCATCGGTGGGAAAGTAGGCATGGCTCATCGGCGTGCCGGGGTCTGCCAGGACCTGCGCCAATTCGAGTTCGGCGCGCGTGCAGACGGCCAAAAGGCCGAGCCTGTCCTTTCGGGGCAGCGATTCGATCAGGCGGTTTTCTGGCTCGGCCAAACAGTCTCCTCGGGTCGCTTCAACGCGCGTTGACCCAACGGAGTCTGCATGGCTTCAGAACGCTTCACCGTGTGACAGCGCACATAGCGGCCGCCCAGCCGGAAATTCAGGAGGCGACCTTGATCGGAAGCAACCGAAGGTATTCCTTTCTCACAACCGCATAGCACTCGCAGGTGCGCTCTTCGAGCCCGTCGCGATCGAGCACCGTGATTCGCCCTCGGGCATAGCGGATGAGCCCGGCCTTCTGCAACCGCAACGCGCCTTCCGTCACGCCTTCACGCCGCACCCCCAGCATGTTGGCGATCAGTTCTTGCGTCATGACCAGCTCGTTGCCGCGCAGGCGGTCCATGCTGAGCAGCAGCCAGCGGCACAACTGCTGATCGAGCGAATGGTGTCGGTTGCACACCGCGGTCTGCGCCATCTGCGTGATCAGCGCCTGGGTGTAGCGCAGCAGCAGATGCATGACCGGACCGGAGCGGCCGAATTCGTCCTTGATCGCCCGGCCGTTCAACCGATAGCCCTGGCCGGCGCTTTGAACCACGGCACGGCTGGGCGTTGTTTCGCCCCCCATGAACAGCGAGATGCCGACCACCCCTTCGTTGCCCACCACCGCGATCTCGGCCGACGCCCCGCTTTCCATCACATACAGCAGCGAGACGATGGCGGTTGTCGGAAAGTAGACATGGCTCTGCAGGTTGCCTGATTCATAGAGCACCTGGCCGAGCGGAAGGTCGGCCCATTCAAGCTGCGGCTGCCAACGCTTCCACTCTTCATCCGGCAGCGAATCGAGCAGATGGTTGCTTTTCGGATCGCGCGCAAATTTCATGGATTCCCCTTGAGAAGATGCAGGCGCTGCGCGCCATTGGGCGATCGGGCTAGACCCGCCTCGCTAAAGACTTTAACCGAGGAGGGATATTTGATAAGCGCAGCTCGGGTCGTGCAGGAATGCGCCGGTTGCCGTGAGACAACCACGCCCGGCATGCGCGGCATGCGCGGCATCGATCAAGTCGTCGTGCTCCTCGCGAGCGATGTCCGATGGCACCGAGCAAAACGCACTGGCACCCCGAGTCAAACCACGGGTTCCGAGCTTGCGGGACGCACTGCGAGCGCACCATGGCCCTCGGGTTGCGGACCATCGCAACGGCGACCAGTCGATCGCGGCAAATCAAATAGGGCACCGCTAAAATCGGGTTGATGATTGATGTCGCCCCTGTGGCTCCAGACCGAATTTCGACCGGCATCGAGGGGATGGACAACATCCTGGATGGCGGTCTTCCTTCGCACCACCTGTATCTGCTCGAAGGGCCTCCGGGCTCGGGCAAGACCACATTGGGGTTGCAGTTCCTGAGGGTGGGTGCGCAGGCCGGAGAACGCGTTCTCTACATCACGCTTTCCGAATCCGGCGACGAACTGAATGCCGTCGCTCGCTCGCATGGCTGGACACTGCAG
This sequence comes from Rubrivivax sp., assembly GCA_039915715.1. Lineage (GTDB taxonomy): Bacteria > Pseudomonadota > Gammaproteobacteria > Burkholderiales > Burkholderiaceae_C > Rubrivivax. The sequence goes on from JBDSMV010000356.1 coordinate 15,251, forward strand.
GGCATCGACATCTTCGAGTTGGGCAGCAGCAACGTGCTCGACATGGCGGCCGAACAGAGCGTGCTGCATCCGTCCGACCTGGAGTTGGGGGAGACGACCGAAGGCATCTTCGCCCATGTCAATCGCGTCAAGCCCGAGCGGGTGGTGCTGGACAGTCTCTCCGAGTTGCGACTGTTGGCGCAAGATTCGCTTCGATACCGGCGCCAGGTCCTCGCAATAAAGCGTTTCTTTGCCAGTCGTCGGTGCACCGTGCTGATGCTGGATGATCAATCGCTGCTGACCAGCGATCTGCAGGTACACAGCATCGCCCACGGGGTCATGACGCTGTCTCAGACACCAGCGGACTACGGTCCCAATCGACGCGCCTTTCGGATCAACAAGCTGCGGGGGTCTGCGTTTCGAGGGGGCGAACACGACGTGCGCCTGTCCACCGGGGGCATTGAGATCTTCCCGCGGTTGGTGGCGTCCGAGCACCGGACAGGCTTTGAGCCGCAGCTGCGTACCACTGGCAACGACCGACTGGACCAGATGCTGGGTGGCGGCCTCGCCTATGGCACCAGCACCCTGTTTATGGGGCCGTCGGGAGTGGGCAAGACCACCACCGCCATCTCTTGTGCGATGGCTGCGCTCGAGCGCGGCGAGCATGTCTCCTACTACCTGTTCGACGAGGGCCTGGGCACGTTGCTTGCGCGCTGCGAAGCGCTGGGATTGAACATCAGAAGTTACATCGAAGCGGGGCAGCTCAACGTGGTCCAGCTCGACCCCGGGAGCATTTCTGCGGGCGAGTTTGCGACGCTGGTTCGTCACGCGGTAGAGGTGCTGGCTTCCAAGGTTCTGGTTGTCGACAGCCTCAACGCCTATCTGCAAGCGATGTCGGGCAGCAGAGCGCTCACCCTGCAAATGCACGAATTGCTGTTGTATCTGAATCAGCTCGGGGTGGCCACGATTCTGGTACTCAGCCAACACGGGCTGTTCGGCGAGGACCGCAACGAGGTCGATCTGAGCTATTTGAGCGACTCGATTCTGCTGTTTCGATTTTTCGAGGCAAACGGCAACCTGCTCAAGGCGCTTTCCATCGTCAAGAGCCGGGTGGCGAAGCACGAGTCGGCGATCAGGGAGTTTCGGCTTGGCACCCTCGGTTTGTCGATCGGCGATGCATTGCGAGATTTCGAAGGGGTCATGCGCGGTGTTCCCGTCTACCGGGGCACACAGCCATTGATGATCGACAGCGACTCGGTCGCCGGGTAGATGAACAAGCGCATGTTGGTGCTGGCCCCCAGGGGCCGGGACGCGGCAGTGATCAGCAAAGTGCTCAATGCACGTCAGATCGACACGGCCGAATGTGCCGATGCCAGGCAACTGGTGGCATTGCTGGACAAAGGGGTAGCCGGCGCAGTACTGACCGACGACTCGTTCGCAGGCGATGACCTGGAGCCATTGAAGCAGTGGCTTGAGGCACAGCCGGCGTGGTCTGATCTTCCGTTCATCGTGCTGACCGCACGTCGCGCCGATCCTGCAGCAGAAAGTGCGGTTGACCTGCTGCACACGCTGGGCAATTTCATCCTGCTGGAGCGGCCAGTTCACGCAGACACCCTGGCGCGCGCAGCGGCATCGGCCTTGCGCGCCAGGTTGCGTCAGTACGAAACCCGCCAGACGCTCGAGCAGCTGACGGATGCGCGCGCCAAGGTGCAATCGCTCAACGAGGAACTCGAGGGTCGCATCGCGGCTCGAACCGAAGCGCTGGCTGCTGCCAACGACCGACTGATGTTGGAGATCTCCGAACGGGAACGGGCGCAGGCCAATCTGGTCCATGTGCAAAAGCTCGAAGCCGTGGGGCGCCTGACAGGGGGCATCGCTCACGACTTCAACAACCTGCTTCAGGTCGTCAACATGAGCATCGATCTGCTGATCCGAAGAGCGGGTGACCCCAAGTTGGTCGAGCTGGCGACCAAGGCAAAGACGGCGGTTGGGCGGGGCCGCAAACTGACGGCACAACTGTTGTCCTTCGCTCGCACCCAGTCGCTGCTGCCGAGCCCCACAGAACTCAACGGGCTCATCACCGGCATGCAGGAGTTGATCGCCATATCGATCGGCTCCTTGGTCACGCTGGAGATCCATGTGCGATCGGAGCCCGCCTGGGCCACGCTCGACGCCGCGCAGCTGGAGATGGCGCTGCTGAACCTGGCGGTCAATGCCAAGGACGCGATGCCTGGCGGTGGTGTGCTGACGATCGCCACACGCTGCGTGGAGGGCGTTCATCACGGCTTGTCATCGTCTCGGCATGTGGTGGTGTCGGTCGCGGACACGGGAACGGGCATACCCGAGCCCTTGGTTGCCAAAGTCTTCGAGCCGTTCTTCACAACCAAGCCTGTGGGCAGTGGCACGGGGTTGGGCCTGAGCCAGGTCTACGGTTTCGCGAGCCAGTCAGGCGGTTTGGCGCGGGTCGAGAGCAAGGCCGGCATCGGCACCACCGTCGAGCTGTGGTTTCCGGCGACGGCCGGCTCGCATGACCCCGTGGGCACCGACACCGTGGCCTCGCAAGCGGCGTTGTTCAGAGCGCGGCAGGTTCTGGTGATCGAAGACGATCCGGATGTCAGGCGGATCATCGTGGAAAGCTTGACCCAGTCCGGACACATGGTGCGGTCTGCAACATCTGGCGCGGACGGCCTGGATCAGATGAGCCGGCAACCACCCGACGTGTTGGTGGTGGACTACGCCATGCCGGGAATGAATGGTGCGCAAGTCATTGCCCAGGTCCGCGCGCGCTATGCATCGATGCCGATTCTGTTGGCCACCGGGTATGCAGACATGGCCGAAGTTGCGCGCGTACTGCCGTCCACGTCCGTGCTGCTCAAACCCTTTGATATTGCTGCCCTGCTGAAGGCCGTGGACGATGCATGCGCAACCATCGTGTGAAACGTCGACCCCGACCGCTGCAGCAGGAGGGGTCGGGCACATGAATATTCCTTACGTCGAGGACGACGACGACCCCAGGCAGGGCGTCAGTGAGCTGCTTCAGGACGGCGCAAGGCAGGTGGTGGGTTGTGCGTCCGCCACCCAGGCCTTGGCGCAATTCGAGACCGAGGCATTCGATGTCGTCATCACCGGTGTGGCGCTGCCTCGAGTGACGGGCATCAAACTGGCGCGGACGTTGCTTTCCGACCAACAGATGCTGGATGCCTTGCATCACAAGTCTTTCTAACTCCACAACATTTCGATGGCAACCAAGACCAAGAGTGCGAAGGCAGCAGCCAAGGTCACGCGAAAATCCGATGCCGGAAAGGCGCCCACGTCCACCAGGTCGCTCTGGAAGGGGGCGATCAGCTTCGGTCTGGTGCATGTACCGATTGCGCTGTATTCGGCGACCGAAGAAAGCGATCTGCATTTCAAGATGCTCGACAAGCGATCAATGGACCCGGTCGGCTACAAACGCGTCAACAAGAAGAGCGGAAAGGAAGTGGCGATGGCGGACATCGTCAAAGGCATCGAGTGGGAAAACGGGCAATTCGTTCTTCTCAGCCCGGAAGAAATCGAAGCTGCCTATCCGAAAACGACTCAGACCATCGAGATCGAAGCATTCGTTGCGATCGACGAGATTCCGTTCGTCTACCTTGAAAAACCGTACTACACGGCACCCATCAACCGGGGTCAAAAGGTCTACGCGCTGCTGCGGGAGTCGCTGGCTGCAGCCCACAAGGTCGGGGTGGCCAAGGTGGTCATTGCCAACAAGCAGCATCTCGCGATCTTGATGCCATGCGGACCGGCATTGGTGCTGAACTTGCTGCGCTGGGGCGGCGAGATCCGTTCCTGGGAAGCCCTTCAATTGCCGCCATCAGGCGTGCAGGCCTCCGGCATCAGGGACGCCGAGATGACGATGGCCAAACAGCTGATCGAAGCGATGAGTGCGACTTGGAGCGCAGACCAGTTTCGCGATTCTTTTCAGGCCGAAGTGATGAAGCTGGTCGAGAGCAAGGCGCACGCAGGCGAAGTGGAGCAAGTGGAGCGAGTGGAGTCCGCCACGCAGGTCCCTGCGAGCGCCACAGTCGTCGATCTGACCGAGCTGCTGCGCCGCAGCTTGACCAAGCGAGAATCAAAAACGGAAAAGCCAGCTGCAGCGGCCAGGAAGTCAACGAAAGCGAAGACTCGCCGAGCCGCATAGCTGCCGCTGTGCGTGGGCCGATTCGCATCGGGCGGCCATGCTACGAAACGGCTGCCAATCCGCACCCTGCAGTCGATGTTGGGAGGCTTGAACCGCAGCAGTTTCCCTGCGGAGATGCACCGTCCTCGACGGTGCAGTGTCATCGGCCCGATACTGCGCCGATGACAAGCCAAACCAAATCCGCAGCCCCCGCCCTCGTCCTGCTCCATTTCTTCGGCAATTCGCAGGGTGAATGGCAGCGCGTTACCCCGATGCTGTCGAAACGACACCGCCTGCTGATGTTCGACATGCCCGGCTTCGGCGATGCTGCAGAAATGGGCGCCCTCGATGTCTCTGCCATGGCCGACCATGTCGACCAGCAAATCCGCAGCGCCGGCATCGAGCACTGCGTCGTCGTCGGTCATTCGATGACCGGCAAGATCTGCGGAGCGCTCGCCAGCCGCAAGCCCGAATACCTTCGCGGGCTGATCCTGGTGACACCGTCGCCGCCCCCGCCGGAGCCTTTCACCGACGAAGTCCGCAAACGGCTGATGGCGTTCGACGGCAGTCGCGAGGCTGCCGCTGCCTATGTCGACGGCATCACCGCCGAGCAGTTGCCCGACGAGTGGCGTGAACCCGCGATCGCCGATGCCATGCGGGCTTCATTGGTGGCCTGGAAGACCTGGATATCGACCACCAGCCAGGAAGACTGGTCGGACCGGGTGGGCGTGTTGTCCTTGCCGGTGCTGGTCATTGCCGGTGCGGATGACCCGTCACTCGGCGCCGACATCCAGCGCCGACTCACGATGCCGCATCTGGGGCAGGGTGAGTTAAGAGTAATTGCCGGAGGCCACGTGCTGCCGCTGGAGAACCCGCAGGCCTTGATCGACGCCATCGAGTCGTTCGGCCCCTGTGCGGCCTAGCGTCGCCTCAGGCGAGCCGCTTCAAAGAACGGTCCGGCCCAGCAGACGCTCGAGGATGGCGCGCGGCGAGGTCTGCGGCTGCTGCTGCTTGCTCGGGTCGAGATAGAAGGTCTGCTCGACGATGTGCTGGCCGCCCATGGCGGCATGCAGCACCTGGTCGCTGAACACCACCCAGGTGCTGCCGGGCGCGAAGTCGACACGGGTTTGCGGGCTGTCGCGCTGGAAGGCGGCATCGGCCTTGGCACGGTCGTGCAGCTGCAGCATCAGATGGTCGTATTCGGTTCGGCGACGTTTGGTGATGCCGGTCTTCTCCAGCCACCAGGCAGAGCCTGGCAGGGGCCGCGCGATCTTGGGCAGGAAGCGCCGGGCATGGTCCTCGAAGCGTTCACCGACCCGCCAGCGGCGAGGCTGTCCGTAGGGGTTGACGTTGTTGAACACCCGCAGCAGACGAATGCCCTGCATCGGGTTCGACGGAAAGGCGTCGACATGCATCCGCGTGTCGTCCTGACGCCAGCTGGTGCTGCGCCCGGCGATGTCGATCGGGCGAAACGAGGTGCCGCCGCGCTGCAGTCCGCCTCGATAGGCCGGAAACAGGCGCAGCGCAAAGGCTTCGCTCAGGCCGGCATAGCGCTCGAGCATGGTCTGCAGTGCGGTGCGCTCGTCCGCCGTTCCCGCGGCCCCTCGCAATTCGCTGTGGCTGTCGCTCCAACGCAGTGAGATGTTCTTCGCCCGGCCATCGCTCAGGCGGGGGTCCAGGAGTCGCTGTTCCGCTGGCGACAGCGCGAAGGACAGCGTCGGAAAGTT
>JBDSMV010000133.1:0-4359 GCA_039915715.1 Rubrivivax sp.
CATCTGAAACTGACTGAGGAGAGACACCATGGCTTACAGCGAAAAGGTCGTCGAGCATTACGAAAATCCGCGCAATGTCGGCTCATTCGACAAAGGCGATGACAGCGTGGGCACTGGCATGGTCGGCGCCCCGGCCTGCGGTGATGTGATGAAACTGCAGATCAAGGTCAATGCCGCAACCGGCCTGATCGAAGACGCGCGCTTCAAGACCTATGGTTGCGGCTCGGCCATCGCCTCGAGTTCACTGATCACCGAGTGGGTCAAGGGCAAATCACTGGACCAAGCGATGACGATCAAGAACACCCACATCGCCGAGGAACTGGCGTTGCCGCCGGTGAAGATTCACTGCTCGATCCTCGCAGAGGACGCGATCAAGGCAGCGGTGCACGACTACAAGACGCGCCACGGTGGCTTGCCGTCCGCAGAGTCTGCGCAGGCTCTGCCTGCGGCGGCGACCTGATCGTCCATGCCTGAATCGACGATGGGGGTCACTCTCACTGAAGCGGCAGCACGGCATGTGTCGCGCTACCTGGGCCGGCGCGGCAAAGGCGTCGGCGTGCGCCTGGGCGTCAAGACCACCGGCTGTTCGGGCCTGGCCTACAAGCTCGAATACGCCGACGATGTCGCTCCCGAGGACCTGATCTTCGAGGACCATGGCATCAAGGTGCTGATCGACCCGAAGAGCCTGCCCTACCTGGACGGGACCCAGCTCGACTTCGTGCGCGAAGGTCTCAACGAGGGCTTCAAGTTCCACAACCCGCGCGAGAAAGACCGTTGCGGCTGCGGCGAATCGTTCCGCGTCTGAGCAGCTTTCGCGAGCCGCCGGCGGGCCTGTGGGGTCTGCCGAGCGGCTCGTCCGTTTGCACCGTTTGACTCGACCATGAGCGACACCCTGGACATCCGACCGGAACGCCCCGACCAGCCCGATGTGGTGGCGCTGCTGGATGCGCTGGACCGCTATCTGATGTCGCTGTATGCGCTCGAGGCGAACCACATCCTGAGCGTGGCCGAGTTGCTGGCGCCCGAGATCAGCTTCTTCGTGGCCCGCCGCCAGGGTGTTGCGGTCGGCACCGGTGCCGTGCGTCGCCGCGGCGGCCAGGACTTCGGGGAGATCAAGCGCATGCTGGTCGCTCCGAAGGCCCGCGGTGCCGGTGTCGGCGCACGCATGCTGGCGACGCTGGAGCAGCACCTGATCAGCGCCGGCTGCACCAGGGCGATGTTGGAAACCGGTGCTGCGCAGACCGAAGCCGTTCGTCTGTACGAGCGGGCCGGCTATGCGCGTTGCGCGTCGTTCAACGGTTATCCGGACAACGGGCTTTCGGTCTTCTATGCCAAGCGGCTTGAGCCGGTCCGGACCCCGCCTTGAACATCGACGACGACGACTTCACGCTCTTCGGCCTGCAGCCGTTGCAGCGGCTGGATGCCGATGCGCTCGACGCCTGCCGGCGAGACCTGCAGTCGCAGGTGCACCCCGATCGCTTCGCATCGCAGGGCGCCACAGCACAGCGGGTGGCGATGCAATGGGCTGTGCGTGTGAATGGGGCCTATCAGCGCTTGCGCAACCCGCTGACCCGCGCCGGCTACCTGTGCGACCTGCGCGGCGCCCACGTCGACGCCGAGCGCAACACGGGGATGCCGCCTGCATTCCTGATGCAGCAGATGGAATGGCGCGAAGCGCTGGACGATGCCGACTCGGCCGCCGAGGTGCAGGCGCTGGAAGACCGCATCACAGCCGAGCAGCAGCGCATGTTCGACGAAGTCGCAGAGCTGCTCGACGACCGGGGCGACCCCTTTACAGCAGCCGACCGCGTGCGTGCGCTGATGTTCGTTGACCGCTTTCGGCGCGACATCGACCAGCGGCTCGAAACCCTCGAATGACCGACCTGAACCCGACCCGCACCTGACATGGCCCTGCTGCAGATATCCGAACCCGGTCAGAGCCCCGACCCGCACCAGCGGCGCGTGGCGGTGGGCATCGACCTCGGCACCACCCATTCGCTGGTGGCTGCCGTGCGCCATGGTCAGGCCGAATGCCTGCCTGACGACCAGGGGCGGGTGCTGCTGCCCTCTGCCGTGCGCTACCTGGAAGGCGGCGGCCGTCAGATCGGCTTCGAAGCGCGCGCCGAGCAGGCGGTGGACCCCGACAACACGATCGTTTCGGTCAAGCGCTTCATGGGCCGGCGGCTGGCGGACATCGCAGATTCGGCGCGGCTGCCGTATCGTTTCGTCGACCGCCCGGGCATGGTGGCGCTGGACACGCGCGATGGCGAGAAGACCCCCGTCGAGGTCTCGGCCGAGATTTTGGCCACGCTGCGCCAGCGCGCCGAAGACAGCTTCGACGACGACGTGGTTGGCGCCGTCATCACCGTGCCGGCCTACTTCGACGACGCCCAGCGCCAGGCCACCAAGGACGCGGCGAAACTGGCCGGCATCGAGGTGCTGCGCTTGATCAGCGAGCCGACCGCGGCGGCAGTGGCCTACGGTCTGGACAACGCCAGTGAAGGCCTCTATGCGGTTTACGACCTCGGCGGGGGCACCTTCGATCTGTCGCTGCTGCGGTTGACGCGCGGGGTCTTCGAGGTGGTGGCCACCGGGGGCGATGCGGCGCTCGGCGGCGACGACATCGACCAGGCGCTGGCCGATTGGGCGTTGCAGCAGGCGGGTGTCGACGCCCGGTCGGCACAGGAGCGCCGTGCGGCACTGGTGGCCTCGCGTGCGGCGAAGGAGGCACTCACCGACGCCGATGCCACGCAGTGGCAGGCCTCTATCGGCGGTGCCGATCTGCGGGTCGACTTGACCCGAGCGCAACTCGATGCGATCGCCAAGCCGTTGATCGACCGCACGATGGCGCTGGTGCGCAAGGTGCTGCGCGACGCGCGCACCACCGCTCTCGATGTCGAAGGCGTGGTGATGGTCGGCGGCAGCACGCGCATGCCGGCGGTGCAAGCGGCTGTCGCGCAGGTGTTCGACACGCCTGCGGCCGATGTCGGTGATGCTGGCGCTGCAGTTGCGCCCAGCAAGGTGTTGACCAACCTCGACCCGGACCAGGTCGTGGCCCTCGGCGCGGCGATCCAGGCCAACGCGCTGGCGGGCAACGCCGCTGATGGTGACCTCTTGCTGCTCGATGTGATTGCGCTATCGCTGGGGCTTGAGACCATGGGCGGTCTGGTCGAACGCGTGGTCGAGCGCAACACCACCCTTCCGGTGGCCAAGGCGCAGGAATTCACCACCTTCAAGGACGGGCAGACCGCGATGGTGATTCATGTGGTGCAGGGCGAACGTGAGCTGGTGGACCAATGCCGCTCGTTGGCGCGTTTCGAGTTGCGCGGCATTCCGCCGATGGTGGCCGGGGCGGCACGCATCCGCGTCAGCTTCCAGGTCGATGCCGACGGCCTGCTGAGCGTGTCGGCGCGAGAGCAAACCTCTGGCGTCGAAGCCGCAGTCACCGTCAAGCCCAGTTACGGGTTGGCCGACGACCGCATTGCGCAGATGCTGCAGGACGGCTTTGCCCATGCCGGCGACGACATGGTGGCGCGGTCGTTGCGAGACGCGCGGGTCGACGGTGAACGGCTGCTGCTGGCCACCCGGTCTGCGTTGGCCACTGATGGCGGCCTGCTGGAGCCCGGCGAAGCCGAGCAGATCGAGGCGCTGTTGGCCGGTCTGGCGCAGCAGGTCAGCGGCGACGATGCCGATGCGATCCAGGCGGCCATCGACGCAGTCGGGGAGGGCACCGAAGCCTTTGCCGGCGCGCGCATGAACGCCGGCATTCGCAAGGCGCTGTCCGGGCGCCGGCTGGAAGAAGTCTGAGGGAGCTGACCGACATGCCCACCATCCGCGTTCTGCCCCATGCCGAGTTGTGCCCAAAGGGCGACAGCATCGAAGCCCCCACCGGCACGTCGGTGTGCGAAGCGTTGCTGGAAAACGGCATCGCGATCGAACATGCGTGCGAGATGAGCGCGGCTTGCACCACCTGTCATGTGATCGTCAAGCAGGGCTTCGACTCGCTGGGCGAGATCGACGAATCCGAGGAAGACATGCTGGACCGCGCCTGGGGTCTGACACCGACTTCGCGGCTCAGCTGCCAGGCCATCCTGTGGGACCAGGACGTGACGGTGGAGATCCCGAAGTACACGGTCAACCATGCCCGGGAAAATCACTGATGCGGTGCGTGGCTGCACCGGGCGTGCTCGCACCGCACCAAAAAAAATCCCTCCGGCCGTGAAGCCAGGGGGACCGAACGCGGGCAGGGGCCCCACTGAGGAGATAGACAGACATCTCAAGCAGATGTCGCACTCTCCTCAGCAAGCACCGTGCCAGAAGTTTCGGGCCGATGCGGCCGGCGCAGCGGGGACATTGCAC
>JBDSMV010000382.1:0-10463 GCA_039915715.1 Rubrivivax sp.
TCGGCGTGGCGACGATGATCATCGCCGTGCCCACCGGCGTGAAGATCTTCAACTGGCTGTTCACGATGTACGGCGGTCGCGTGGTCTTCGCCACGCCGGTGCTGTGGGCGATCGGCTTCGTCGTCACGTTCGTGATCGGCGGCATGACCGGCGTGCTGCTCGCGGTCCCGCCGGCCGACTTCGTGCTGCACAACAGCCTGTTCCTGGTCGCGCACTTCCACAACGTCATCATCGGCGGCGTCCTGTTCGGCCTCTTCGCCGGCTACGAGTACTGGTTCCCGAAGGCCTTCGGCTTCAAGCTGCACGAGGGTATCGGCAAGGCCGCGTTCTGGTTCTGGATCGTCGGCTTCTACGTGGCCTTCATGCCGCTGTACTGGCTGGGTCTGATGGGCGCCACGCGCCGCATGAACCATTACCCGGACACCGGCTGGCAACCGCTGATGGTGCTGGCCTGGGCCGGCGCCGTCGTGATCGCGGCCGGCATCGGCTTGATGATCCTGCAGCTGGTGGTCAGCATCCGCACCCGCGCGCAGCGCCTGGACACCACCGGCGATCCGTGGAACGGCCGCACGCTGGAATGGGCCACCCCGTCGCCGCCGCCGGCCTGGAACTTCGACGCTCTGCCGCAGGTGAAAGGGCTAGACGCGTTCTGGCAAGCCAAGCATGGCGAGCCCGATGACGGCATCGAGATCCCGGCGGATGCCAATCAGCGCTCGCTGTTCCCCGGCACCCACGACCGCATCGAGCTGCCGGCACCCAGCGAAATCGGCCTCGTGATCGCGTTCTTCGCATCGGTGGGTGGCTTTGCGATGGTGTGGCACATGTTCTGGCTCGGCACCCTGTCGTTGCTGGGTATCGTCGGCGCCGTGCTGTGGCAGGCGTGGCGAGGCGGTGGGCATGTCGCGGTCGAGCCCCGGGCCGTTCGGGCGCCAGCGGGCACGGGCATCGCACCCGAGGTGGCGCCATGAGGATCCGTCTTTGAGCGCCTCACCCAGCTCCAGCGCCCGCGACCAGCCCCGCTCAGAATGCGGCCCTGCGAGCACCGACATCGTCGTCACCTACGGCTTCTGGCTGTTCCTGATCAGCGACATCGTGATGTTCGCGGCCTTCTTTGCCGCCTACGCGGTGCTGTCGGACCGCACGGCCGGCGGTCCCACGGGCGCCAGCCTCTTCGATCTGAGGCAGGTGGCGCTGGAAACCGCCTGCCTGCTGACGTCGACACTGGCCTGCGGAATGATGACCCTGGCCACCGACCGGCAGCACCGCCCGTCGCTTTATGCGGCGGCTGCCGCAACCTTCATGCTCGGCGCGGCGTTCATCGGGCTCGAACTGTCCGAATTCAGCCGCATGGTCGCCTCGGGTGCCGGACCCGACCGCAGCGCGTTCCTGTCGGCGTTCTTCGCCCTGGTGGGTCTGCACGGCCTCCATGTCAGCGTGGGCCTGCTGTGGCTGCTGGTGATGGTGGCGCAGGTCGGCACGCTCGGTTTATCGCCGCGCGTCGTCAACCGGCTGCGCTGCTTCGGGCTGTTCTGGCACACCTTGGACATCGTCTGGATCGGCGTCTTCACGATCGTCTACCTGGGAGCCGGCTGATGGCCGCACACGGTGCTGCAGAGGCTGGCGACGGCCGGGGCGACAAGGCGCCGGGCGAGAGTGGCGGCCCGCGCAGCGGGCTTCTGACCTACCTGGGCGGCTTCTTGCTGTCGGTGGTGATGACGGTGGCCTCGTTCTGGGTCGCCACCACACAGCAGGTCTGGGCCCCCGGTGTGCCGGTGCTGCTGGCCGCGTTGGCGGTCGGTCAGATGGGGGTGCAACTGGTGTTCTTCTTCCACATCACCAGCGGCCCCGAAGGCACCAACAACATCCTGGCGCTGGCCTTCGGCATCTTCGTGGTGGGGGTGCTGGTGTTCGGCTCGCTGGTGATCATGGCGAACCTCGACGCCAACATGTTGCCGCTGGAGCAGTTGCTGAAGATCCAGCGTTGAGCGACGACCCTGCATCCGCATCGGCCTGGCCAGCACGCCCGGCGGCTTCGGCCAGCGCATAGGCCGGCACCGCCCACAACAACGGCATCAGGTAGTACACGGCGCGATAGGCAAGCAAGGCAGCCAGCAACTGCGCCGGCGGCACCTGCCCCGCCAGCGTGGCCACGAACACCGCTTCCAGCACGCCCAACCCCGCCGGCACATGCGCGATCACACCGGCCACCGCCGCCAGCAGCAGCGCAGCGGTCACATGGTTGAAGGCGACCTGACCCTGCAGCAGCCCCCAGACGATGGTGCTCATCAACAACCAGTTGCTGCTCGACACGGCGGCCTGCCACAGCGCCATCCGGGCACGGGGCAACTGCAGGCGCTGCCCGCGAAAGCACCACTCGCGCCGACGCAGCAGGCTGCACACCAGCACATAGCCGATGCCGATCGACAGCAACACGGCGCCCGCGATTCGCAGGCCGCGCTCGCCCAGCGGCCAGCTCGCGGGCAACGGCGGCGGGTTGGCCAGCAGCACCACCCCGGCCAGCAACGCATAGCCGAGCCAGTTGGTCAGCATCGACAAGCCAATGACCTGCGCCACGGTGGCGGCCTGCAGACCCTGCCGCGTGTACAGCCGCAGCCGCATCGCCATGCCGCCAACCAGAGCACCGAAATTCAGGTTGAATGCATAACTGATGGCGGCCGTGAGCAGCGTGCGCGGCACCGACAGGCCATGTCGGGTCTGCTGGCGCCCGATCAGATCGAAGCTCGACACCAGCAGGTGGCTGGCCGCGGCCAACGCTGCGGCCAGCAACAGGGACGGCACCGGAATCGACTTCAGCGCGTCACCGACCGCAGCCCAGTCCATCGCGCTTGCCTCCCGACCGACCAGCCAGAGCACCGCGGCTGCAAGCAACCAGGGCGCGACCTTCAACAGCCGACGCAGCAGGGTCTTCATGCCGGACTCAGCCCACCGGTGTCACCGCGGGATCAGGCCGTGTCGGGCCGAAGCGATGCGACCCGCGGCTGGTCGCTGGTCCACGGCGACGCCCAACTGGGGTAGTAGCGCAGAAAGTGAAACACCAGCGCCAGGCGCAGCTGGTACCACAACGACAGCCCGCGCGCGGGATCGGCCACCTCCACGACCTTGCATTGCCTGTCGATCAGGTGCTGCAGCCGCTCGCTCAGTTGCGCGGCAAATTCCGGGTCGCGAATGAAGACATTGGCTTCCAGATTCAGTCCGAGGCTGGTCGGGTCGAGGTTGCTGGAGCCGACGGTGGCCCACTCGCCGTCGATGACCGCCACCTTGCCATGCAACGGGCGCTCGCAGTATTCGTGGATCCGAACCCCGGCCGTGGCGACATGCGCATACAGCAGTTTCGCAGCGGTCTTGACCCAGGGTTGGTCGGGCTTGCCCTGCAGGATCAGGTCGACCTGCACCCCGCGCTTGGCGGCGCGGCGAAGGTCCTTCAGCAGCCGCCAACCCGGAAAGAAGTAGGCGTTGGCGATCAACACCGTGTGTCTGGCCGCCCGCAGCGCATGCCGGTACTGGCGTTCGATGTCGTCGCGATGAGAGCCGTTGTCGCGCGTCAGAAAGCTGCACTCCGGCGCGTGGCCAGAAGCCTTGCTCTCGCGCACCGCGCCCTGACCATGGGTGCGCTTCCACCAGCGCACGCGCTTCGGCTGCGGAGCGTCGAGGCTGGCGCGGCAGAAGGCATGGATCTGCTCGACCACCGGGCCCTGCAACTCGACGGCGTAGTCCTGCTTGGCCATCGGGCCGAACTCGGCCAGATGGTCCACCGAGTAGTTGATGCCGCCGCAGAAAGCGAGGGTACCGTCGACCACCACCAGCTTGCGGTGCATGCGCCGCAGGATGTTGATGCGGGCGCCGAACAGCTTCTTGACGGGCTCAAAGGCGCGCAGATCGATGCCGGCATCGAACATCGGTTGGGTGAAGCTGGCAGGCAGGTCCGGCGAGCCCCACCCATCGATCAACACATGGACCTTGGCCCCGCGGCCCGCCGCGTCGATCAGCGCGTCACGCAACTCCCGCCCCACCTTGTCGTCGAACAGGATGAACGTCTCCAGCAGCACCTCTTGCCGGGCGTTGCGAATCGCCTCGAAGACCCTCGGGTAGTAGGCCTCGCCGTTTTCCAGCAGGGTGATGCGATTGCCCGGCACCCACACGGCCCTCATCGCCATGCCGATTTCCCCGCAGCGTTTGAGCGAACCCAGCCGGCCAAGCCATTCGAAGGCGCGACATTTCGCGCGCAGTAGCGCAATCTCATCATGCGCGGATCATCGAGGGTGCTGCGCCATGGGTCCGTCGGGAGGCCGCCAGCCGGCATGTAGGACAGCGGTGCAGGTGCAGGCGCTGGCATCTCCGATGACTCGGCGGGTGCGATCATCGGCTGCCTCAGCATCGCGCCCCAGGGATCATGAGCACGGTCAATTCGAACCAGGACGGCAACCTGCCACTGCCAGACGCACAGCGTCCCGCGTCCGCGCCCCGTCACTTGATCGTCGGCATCGGCGCGTCGGCGGGGGGCATGCAGGCCCTGACGCAGTTCCTCGAGCAGATGCCTGACCGCAGCGGCACCAGTTTCGTGCTGGTGATGCACCTGTCGCCTTCGCATCCCAGCCATGCAAGGGAAATCCTGCAGCGCTCGACCGCAATGCCGGTGCTGGAAGTGACCGAGGCCATGCTCCTGGAGCCCGATCATGTCTATGTGATTCCGCCGGGTCGGGTGCTGTCGATGGACAGGACCCACTTGCATCTGAAGGAGCAGATTCGCCCCAGGGGCGGCAGCGTCACGATCGATACCTTCTTCCGCAATCTGGCCGAAGCCCAGGAAGCCTGTGCGGCCGCGGTGGTTTTGTCCGGCACCGGAACCGATGGCGCGATGGGCTTGCTGCGCATCAAGGAGATGGGGGGCGTGAGCTTCGCGCAGCAGCCGTCCGAAGCCGAGCATCCCGGCATGCCCCAAGCCGCCATCGCCACCGGCATGGTCGACTTCGTGCTGCCGGTGGCGCAGATCGCTGCGCGGCTGCATCAGCTGTCGCAGAACCTGCCGCAGATCGGCGTTCCGCTCGACGCGCCGGCGCTGGCCCGGCCCCCTTCGCTGGATTCGCCCGCAGAGCAGCAGGCGGAGCGGGCGTTGGGCGAGATCATGTCGATGCTGCGCTCACGCACCAAACACGACTTCCGACACTACAAGCGCCCGACCGTGCTGCGCCGTCTGGAGCGCCGCATGCAGGTCACCGGCACCCGCGACCTGCAGGGTTATCGCGACCACCTGGCCGCGCATACCGAAGAAACGTCGGCACTGCTGCAGGACATGCTGATCAGCGTGACGCACTTCTTCCGCGACGAAGACGCCTTTGACGCGCTGGAGCGCGACGTGCTGCCCGGCCTGCAGGCCACGGTCGAAACCGACCGCGGGCTGCGTGCGTGGGTGGTGGGTTGCGCCACCGGCGAAGAAGCCTATTCGGTGGCCATGCTGTTGCAGGAGGCGCAGACCCGCGAGGGTCACCACGCACCATTCCAGATCTTCGCCAGCGACATCGACGACCGAGCGCTCGGCGTGGCGCGCCAGGGGTCTTACCCCGAAGCCATCGCCGTCGACCTCAAGCCGGCGCGCCTGCGCAACTTCTGCCTGCGGGAGGGCAACCAGTTCCGGATCGTCAGGAATCTGCGCGAGCAGGTGCTGTTTGCCCACCACAACGTGCTGCGCGACCCACCGTTTTCGCGTGTGGACCTGATCTGCTGCCGCAACCTGCTGATCTACCTGGACCAGCCCGCGCAGGCCGAGGTGATGGAGATCCTGCGCTTCGCCCTGCGTCCGGGCGGGGTCCTGTTTCTGGGCTCATCGGAGACGGCCGATTGTTCGAACGACGGTTTCCTCGCGATCGACAAGCGCCACCGGCTCTACCGGCGTGCCGGTGGCGGCCGGTCGCCGCGCTTGCTGGTGGCCGACAGCAGCGAAGCCGCAGCACCACGCGAGCCCGTCAGCAGTGCCACAGCGGCCCGTGCGCGTCTGCCGATTCACGCCGAAATGCACCAGCGAGCGCTGGTGGCCTGGGCCCCGCCGAGCGTGTTGATCGACTCCCGCAACGAGATCCTGCATGTCAGCGAAGGCGCGTCGCAGTTTCTGCAGGTGCGCAGTGGTCCAGCCTCGTTGAGTCTGCTGGACACCGTGAAGCCCGAATTGCAGCTCGATCTGCGCACCGCGTTGTTCAGGGCCCGGCCTGTCGGCGCCGACCGTGCAGCGCCGGTGGTGACGCGCTGCGAGTCGCCAGACGGGCCGGTGACGATGACCGTGCAGCCGTTGCAGATCGAGGACGGCGAGGACGCCATGCTGGTGGTGTTCCAGAGAACGAAGGAGCCGGATCACGCAGCTGCCATTCGCAACCGTTCGAACGGCGATGCCGATGTCACCCCGCATCCGCTCGATGCGGAGCAGAAGCGGCTGCAAGCACATCTGCAGGAGGTGATCGAGCACTCCGAGGCGTCGACCGAAGAATTGATGTCGTCCAACGAGGAACTGCAATCCGTCAACGAAGAACTGCGTTCGGCCACCGAAGAACTGGAAACCAGCCGCGAAGAACTGCAGTCGACCAACGAAGAGCTGACCACGGTCAATGTGCAACTGGCGATGAAGGTGGAAGAAACCAGCCGCATCAACGACGACCTGCAGAACCTGATCAACTCGCACGACATCGGCACCGTGTTCGTCGACAGTGCCATGCGCATCAAGCGCTACACGCCGCGCGCGCTGGACCTGTTCAACCTGATCCCGGCCGACGTGGGGCGGCTGTTGACCGACATCACGCACCGGCTCGACTACCCGAACCTGGTGCAGGACGCGCATGCCACCTTTCAGACCCTGCGGCTGGTCGAGCGCGAGGTCAGAGGGAACGACGGGCGCCAGTACGTGGCCCGCATGCTGCCGTACCGCACCGCCGACGACAAGATCGAAGGCGCCATCCTCGCGTTCGTCGACGTCACCGTTTTGCGGCGTTCGCAAAGCGCATTGCGCCTCAGCGCCGAGCGCTTGCGACTGGCCGCCGAAAGCACGCGCGATTTCGCCATCGCCACCACCGACCCCGCGGGGCTGGTGACCGGCTGGAACCGGGGCGCCGAACGCTTGTTCGGCTACACCGAGGCGGAGATGCTCTGCCAGTCGATGTCGATGCTCTTCACCCAGGACGACCGCGCCGCAGGCGCTTTCGAAGCCGAATTGGCGATGGCCCGCAGCGAGGGCCGCGTCGACGACGACCGCTGGTTTCGCCGCAAGGACGGCAGTGTGTTCTTCGCCAGCGGCGTTACCTCGGTGCTCGACGGCGACGTCGGATTCGCGAAGATCGCCCGCGACCTGACCGGCAGCCAGCAGGCGGGGCTCGCGCGTGAACGCAAGCTGACGCGCGAAACCGCCGGCCGGCGCGAGGCCGAAGCGATGATCGAAGCCAAGGAGATGTTCCTGGCAGTGATGTCGCACGAGCTGAAACACCCGCTGAACCTGATCCATGTCAACGCCGAACTGCTGGCGCGCATGCCCGAGATCCGCGAGATCGCGACCGCTTCGCGGGCGGCCGGCATCATCCAGAAGACGGTGGCCAGCCAGGCCCGCATCATCGACGACCTGCTGGACCTGTCACGGGCCCGAACCGGCAAGCTGCGGCTGGACCCGGAGCCTGTTGACTGGGGAGCGTTGGTTCGCCGCATCGTCGACGCCATGCAGCCGCAGGCCCAGGCCAAGAACGTTCGCCTGACGGCCGAGGTGGTGGACCCTTCGCCGCTGGCGCTGTTCGATGCCGTGCGTGCCGAGCAAGTGGCGTGGAACCTGTTGTCGAACGGCCTGAAGTTCACCCCCGAAGGCGGAGCGGTGCACGTGACGCTGGACACCGAGGGCGAAGCGATGCGACTGCGCGTGCGCGACAACGGTCGCGGCATTGCCCCGGCTTTCATCGACAGCATGTTCGACATGTTCAGCCAGGAGGAGTCGCTGGGCGTCGTGGCTGACCGCAAGGGCCGCGGCGAACGCTCCGACGGTGACAGCGGTGCGGCCACCGGCCTGGGAATCGGTCTTGCCCTGGTGCGTGAGCTGGTGCAGGCCCACAACGGCCGCGTGCAGGCGCGCAGCGAAGGCCTTGGGCGGGGGTCTTGCGGACGAGATCAAAGTCCTGCGCCTGCAGCAGCGCGGCGATGAAATCCCCCTCGAGCGGCGCTCCTTCCACGAGCAGGATCTGCGGTTTCCCCGTGATCGTGAGCGCGACCGCGCCGATGTTGTTCCGCCGTTCGACGTCTCCCGCGGACTCGGCGGCCACGAGGAGCCGGTGCAGTCCCGCGGGGAAGGGCTTGTCCTGCTGGAGATTCGGGAGGACGACCGTGTGCCGGCCCGCTTCGAGCCGGACACGGCGCGAGGCCTGCGGGAGCGGCAGATCGTCCATCGTCAGGGTCAGCAGCACGTCGCCCGGCCGGTTCAGGTGCAGCGTCACGCGGAGATCGAACGGCTCGCCCCCGCGGGCGGCGAGCGGGGCCTCGAGGCCGAGCACGGCGACGTCCGGGGCGTCGCGCGGCACGAGCGGGACGCCGAGCGTGTCCGGCGGAAGATCGGCGACGGGACGCGTCGGACGGCCGTCCGAAAGGAGGACGATGCGGTTCGAGGCATCTTCCCGGAACAACGTGCGGGCGCGGCGCACCGCGCCGTCCAGATCGGTCGAGGACGGATCGAGATCCGGGGCGAGCCAGCGCTCCAGGTCGGGCGTGAGCGGGGCCGTCGTCGGGGCGACCAGGAGTTCCGCCCGTCCGGCGAAGCGCAGCAGGGCGCAGCGCTGTCCGTCGGCGACTTCCCGCTGCCAGAGGGTCGCGAGTTCCGGAAGGGCGCGCGCGGTGGCGTCGCGCGGGACGCTCGCGGAGACGTCCAGCAGGAACACGGTGAGCCGCGGCAGGACGCCGCTGCTCGAAAGGCCGGGGCGCGCCAGGGCGAGTCCGAGCAGGAGGACCGACGCGAGGCGGATCAGCAGGGCGAGGCGGCGCCTCCAGATCGGGATTTCGGGTCGGGATCGCCAGGCGCCGAGCAGCACGAGTGCCGCGGCCGCGGGGGCCAGAAGGAGGAGGGACGGCGCGGCGAAGCTCAGCATGGACTAGCGGACCAGGCGGGCCGAGCCCCAGTCGGCGAAGTCCGACTGCCCGAAGCCCGCCCAGGTGACGAGGAGCCGGAGTTCGCGGGCGGCCTTGACATCGACGTCGACGGGGATCGCCGCCTCGTTGCCCTTCACGGTCATGTCCTTGACGAGTTTGCCGTCCACCCAGACCTCCGCCTTGACGGCACCGAGACCGAGGGAGGCCACGTCGAGGCCGAACGTGGTCTGGAAGCGGGCGAAGGCGCCCTCGAGCGCATAGGTGAGCGAGGAGTGGGCGCGGACGCCGACGCCCTTGCGGTGCTCCGATCCGCCGAGGACGAGTTTGCCGCCGCGGGCGTTGCGGTCGCGCTGCCAGGGGTAGTCGAGGTCGCTCGGCAGCTTGACGGGGCCGCGGATGTAGTTGGCGTCCTCGTCGACCTTGGAGGGGGTGAGGTCGGAGAGGTAGACGACCCGGCCGTTCTTCACGAAGAGCCCGGAGACGAGGTTGAGCGGGATCTTGTGCAGGGCTCCGTAGAGGTCCTTGATCTCGAGGACGCCGCCTTTGAGCCCCTGGACCTCGCCGCGGAGCGTGGAGCCGTCGAGAGTGATGGCGGAGATCTGGAGTCCTGCACCCTCCTTGGGGGCAGCCTCGGTCTCGATGAGCCAGAGGCCGGCGGCCTGGGAGAGAGGGACGGCGACGTCGGTTTCGAGGCGTTTGGATTTATAGCTGAGGCCGGCATTGGAGAGGGCGAGGACGGTGCCCTCGGCGCGATCGCCGGAGCGGGTGAGGACGAGGTCGGAGCTCTCCGCTTTTTCCGGCAGCCGGACGGGGAGGTAGGCCTTGTTGGCGCTGAAGAGGACGGCGCGGATCTGGCCGAATTTGACGAGCGGATCGCCGAGGGCGGGGGAGAGGAGGCGGATGCCGTCCTCGGCGGGGGGGCCGAGGCGGCCGATCCAGACATCCCCGCAGGTGAGGAGGATCTCGACGTCCTCGGCGGCGGGCTTGCCGGCGGGCGCGGGGCGGGCGCTGTTGAAGACGATCTCGACGACGTCCTCGCCCTTGAGGGTGAGGGCCTTGCCCGCAGCATCGACGGCTGAGAGGGTAAGGACGCCGCCCTGGATTTCGAGGCTGAGTTCGCGGACTTGGAGGGGGGCGTTGCTCGCGCTGACGATCGTGACGGAGTCCTGGGCGAGCAGGGCCAGCGCTAGGAGGATCATCCGTTCATTATACGGGCCATCGGGGTTCCGGCATCAAGCATCCGGGGGGGAGATTCCGTAACACCCGACCGGGCGGCCGCTATTCAGAGCGTATGGAACGCATCGACGGAACCGGCAGCCTGAATCGCGCGGTGGAGCTGCTTGAGC
>JBDSMV010000078.1:0-3293 GCA_039915715.1 Rubrivivax sp.
TTTCATCATCGGCCGCCGCTTCAGGCTCGTGCATGTGGTGTTCGGCCGCGGGCGCGAGCACGAAACCATCGAAGTTTCGACCTTCAGGGCCTTTCTGGATGCTGCCGATGCCGACCCCGTTGCCGGCAACGAGAAAACCAGCCGCCGCGATCTGGCCGACAAAACGCATGTCGTCGACGCCAGCGGCCGGGTGCTGCGCGACAACGTCTGGGGCCCGCAGATCGAAGACGCTGCGCGCCGCGACTTCACGATCAACGCGATGTACTACGACCCGCTGACGCAGGTGGTGGTGGACTATCACGGCGGCCTGGCCGATTCGCGCGCGCGCCGCTTGCGCGTGATCGGCGACGCGGGCCTGCGTTACCGCGAAGACCCGGTGCGGATCGTCCGTGCGGTGCGTTTCGCAGCCAAGCTGCAGCTGCAGCTGGAACCATCGACCGCCGCGCCGATCGCCGACAGTGCGCCGCTGCTGGCCAACGTGCCGCCTTCGCGCTTGTTCGACGAAATGATCAAGCTGATGCAGACCGGCCATGCGCTTGCGAGCGTCGAGCAGTTGCGCAAGTTCGGCCTGATCGGGGGCGCGCTGAACGTGTTCCCGGTGCTGGGGCCAGCGCTGGCGCCGCGGGTACCCGATGCCGCCACCGAAACCTTCGTCAGGCTGGCGCTGCAGGACACCGACCTGCGCGTGCACGAAGGCCGCGCGGTGGCGCCGAGCTTCCTGCTCGCCTGCCTGCTGTGGCACGAGGTTCAGGGCCGCTGGCAGGCGTTGAAATCAGCGGGCGAGAAGCCGTTTCCGGCCTTGCAGCAAGCGGTGGACGCGGTGTTCGACGCCCGCATCGGTGACATCTCGGGGCGCGGCAAGCTGGGCGCCGACATGCGCGAGATCTGGCTCATGCAGCCGCGCTTCGAACGCCGCACGCCTGCCACTGCGCTCGGGCTGGCGGCGCAGCCGCGATTTCGTGCCGGCTACGATTTTTTGCGGCTGCGCGCCGAGTCTGGCCAGGTGCCGGTGGAGCTGGCCGACTGGTGGGAGGACTTTCACCTGGGCAGCGAAGACGAACGGGAAGCGTTGCTGGCGGACATCCGACCGGCGTCGCGCTCGCGCCGCAGTGGACAGGGTGCGGTCGACTCCCATGCCGCTGATGACAACGACGACAGCGCGGAGGATGGCGATGATGCTGGCGGCGTCGACGGATCGTCCGGCGAAAGCCCTGTTGCGGCCTCCGATGCTGCACCGCGCAAGCGGCGTCGGCGTCGGCGCCGACCGGCCACGGGCGGCAGCGACGGTGGTGGGGGTGGGCGTGACTCCGCCGTCGGGAGCGACGGGCCGTCAAGCTGAACCCAGCGACTGAACGCGCCACCATCGGTCTCGGTGGCAACGTCGGCGATGTGCGGGCGGCGATCACTGCTGCGATCGGTGCCATCGACGCGGTGCCGGGTGTCAGCGTCGGGGCGTGCTCATCGCTGTGGCGCAGCGCACCGGTCGATGCCGATGGCGATGATTTCCTCAACGCGGTGGTCGAAGTCACGACCACGCTCGAACCCGAAGCGTTGCTGCAGCAGTTGCATCGCATCGAAGCCGAAGCCGGCCGCCAGCGCCCCTATCGCCATGCGCCCCGCACGCTGGATCTGGACCTGCTGATGGTGGGGCAGCGTTGCATCGACACGCCCTCGCTGCAACTGCCGCATCCGCGGTTGCACGAGCGTGCCTTCGTGCTGCTGCCGCTGCTGGAGCTGGACCCGGCTGTGGTTCACCCGCGGCTCGGACCGCTGACCGCATTCGTTTCCGCTGTCGCCGACCAGGTGGTATCGAAGCTGATGCCACTGGACTGAGCTTGCGGCTGCGCCAGCTGCCATTCGAAGAATTTCTGTGCACTGAAGGCGAGGGTGGCCATCAACGCCGCTCCTCCCACCAGCAGCGCAACGATCGCGGCCAGTACCGAGCCGATGCCGGGGCCGTTCGCGGCTGCGGTGGGGGCAGTGGCAGCGTCAGAACCTGCGCGGCCGCTGCCGCCGCTGCCGTACCTGCGCGCCCACGTTTCTCCCGACATCAGCGCAGCGACGATCGCGCTCAGCATCGCCACTGCCACCATCACCCCCAGCAGTGGCACCAACAGCGAACCCAGTGTGTCGTCGACCCCCAGGTTGCGCATCCGGATCGCACCGTAGAGCCCTAGCAGAGTCGGTACCGGAAACAGCCACGCCCAGGGGTCGCGCCAGCCGTGCAGGTAGAGCCGGTGCACGCCGAACACGCCCAGCAGCACCGCCAGCCAGGCGGCCATCGTTCTTGATCGGTGCAACATCTTCGGCTCTGTTCGGTGGTCGTGCAGACTAGAATGCTCGGTTTTCGGCGCTGGCGGGGGTTGCATCATTTGCACTGCCCCCGCGTATCTACGGTGCCGACCGTCGGCTGGGCCCAACCGGGTCGCCAGCCATCTCGATGGTCAGCTCGGTGTGTCTCCCGTGGCGTGATTGTCGGCCCGTCACTATTTCAGGAACTCTGCACATGGTCGTCATCCGACTCAGCCGCGGCGGCGCCAAGAAGCGCCCCTTTTTCAACATCGTGGTCGCCGACTCGCGCGAACGCCGCGACGGCCGCTTCATCGAGCGCGTCGGGTTCTACAACCCGATGGCCGCCGGCAGCGAGCAGCCGCTGCGCGTGGCGCTCGACCGTGTCAGCCATTGGCACAGTGTCGGTGCGCAGTTGTCGCCGACCGTCACGCGCCTGGTCGACCAGGCCAAGAAGGCCGCCTGACGGTCGCTGCCGGGACAGCGGGGCGGTCCTGATGGTCACCAAGATGGCCAGCAAGATGGCCACCAACCCAGCCGACTCGACGATCGACCCAGCCGTCTGGCCCGACGACGCGGTAGAGGTGGGTCGCATCATCGGCGCCTGGGGTCTGCAGGGCGGCATCAAGCTCAAGCCGCACGCCGCCGATCCGCAGGCCCTGTTTTCCACCAAGCACTGGCACCTGCAACCGTCCGAACAGCCGCGCCCGCCTGGTGCGGTTGCGGCCAAGCGGTTGCCATCCTTGCTGAAAGTGGTGTCGGCGCGCGAGCAGGGCGACACGGTGGTGGCCACCGTTCACGACTGCACCGACCGCGACCAGGCCGAAGCGCTCAAGGGCGCGCGCGTGTTCGTCTCCCGCGCCAGCTTTCCGAGCGCCGAGGCCGACGAGTTCTATTGGGTCGACCTGATCGGGCTCGACGTGGTCGACCGAAGCGGGCAGTCGCTGGGATCGGTCGAAGGGTTGATCGAAACCGGCCCGCACTGCGTGCTGCGGGTGATTTCG
>JBDSMV010000098.1:0-3027 GCA_039915715.1 Rubrivivax sp.
GACCGGTCGTGGCAGCACGCCGGTCACCGACGCCGCAGACCGCCTTTGCGCACTCTGTCTGCTGCTGCTCGGGCTTTGCCTGCGGTTGTCGACAGCTTTCACCAAGTGCAGGACGCAGTGCTGCATCAACCACTGCGAATTGGGAAAAATGAAGCGTCAGGAGGCGCTGGCCGGCCCGCCGCAAAAATCGTCCGCCCCCGGAGCCCGCAGGGCCTTGCTGTAGTAGCCCGACGGATCGAAACAGCAAATTCGCTTCTTGCCAGACGCCAGCATGTCGCAGGCGTTGTCGATTCGTTTGGCGCGAGTCTTGGCCTGTTTGGCGGACTCGATCCAATGGATCCAGTCCACTCTTGCGATCGTTGTCGTGTCGGTCCAGGTCCGATACGCGTTGGCAGCGGCAGCAAGCGCTACCTGAAGATCGGCAGGAACGTGCGGCTCGGGCTCAGCGGCCATCGGCACCAGGCGCACGGCCACGGTGTCTCCAAATTCAGCCCCGGCGGCGTCACGCAGATCGCTGCTGATCCGCAGCCAATGACTCAAACGGCCATCGGGTTCGAGCGTCGCCTGGAATCGGCAATCGTTGATCGCCCCTTCGACCGTGGTCCTGCCCCGTCTTGGAAGCGTTTTGCTGACGTGCGGCGGCACTATCAGAAAGGCCCACGACTCGTCGGCACCCTGAAGCGCCGGTCGCAGCAGCTTGGCTTCGAATCGAGATTCAGGAGACGGCTGTGTCACTGGCGTGGCCTCGGTTGCTCGCCCGCCATTTTGGGGGACTGTCTACCCAAACTTTGGGGGCACCGCAGCGCGCCAAGTGAGGTCGGGACTGTGTTCACCTGCAAAAAACCCGTCTGCCCCGGTAGCCGAACCGGGTTTGTCCACCTTCAAGGAGCGAACGGTCAAATCAGGCTTGTGCATGCCGCGTTCCGTGCTGCTGTCCATGCCTCAGTCCATGCCGCAGTGGCAGAAGCGGCGCGGCGTCGCCCCCGCGCTCCGCTGTTCGCCGGCGGCAAGTCGTTCGGTGGCCGGATGGCGTCGCAGACCCAGGTGGCAGACCCGTTGCCCGGCGTGCGCGGTCTTGCCTTCATCGGCTTTCCGCTGCACCCGCCCGACCGTCCCGCAACCCGTCGGGCCGAGTACCTCAAGCACGTCACCGTGCCGGAGGGCCTCGACGGAATGGCGGCCTGAACGCGCCGAATCGCCGCAAGCGGCTGAATCGATTCCCCGGGCTCAATCCGATACCGCCAGGCGGGCCCAGACCGGGGCGTGATCGCTGGTGTCAGGCATCCCGCGCACGGCGCGGTCCACGCCGGCTTCACACAATCGCGGCCGAAGCGCCTGGCTCAGCAGCAGGTGGTCGATGCGCAAACCCGCATCGCGGGGCCAGCGGTTGCGGCGGTGATCCCAGAAGCTGTACATCGGCTCCTCGGGGTGCAGCGTGCGGACTGCATCGGTCCAGCCTTGTGCCATCAACCGGTCCCAGGCCCGGCGGGACGCCGGCTGCAGCAGCGCGTTGGCGAGCCAGGAAGCGGGCGAATAGATGTCCTGATCCGTCGGCACCACATTGAAGTCGCCGAGCAATGCCACCGGGTGACCGGTTTGCCAGAGCCCGGCAGCGTGATCGATCAGGCGTTCGAACCAGGCCAGCTTGTAATCGAACTTCGGCCCCGGTTGCGGATTGCCGTTCGGCAGGTAGAGGGTGGCGCAAATGACGCCGTCGATCGCTGCTTCCAGATAGCGGGCCTGTTGGTCAGCAGGGTCCCCAGGCAGGCGGCGGCGAATCTCGACCGGTGTCTTCCCCCGCGCCAGCAGTGCGACGCCATTCCAGGTTTTCTGACCGACCACGAGGCTGCCGTAGCCGGCCCTCTTCAGTTCCGCGGTCGGAAAGTCTGCGGTTGCCACCTTGATTTCCTGCAACGCCACCACATCCGGTTGCGTGGCGTCGAGCCACGCCAGGAGCAGCGGCAGGCGCTTGCCGATGTGGTTGACGTTCCAGCAGGCGAGTCGCATGCGTCATTCTGGTCACGCCCGGCCGCCTTGGCCGCGCTGCGGTGCCGTCTTCCTGTTGCGCGCCGCCCGCTTGGCCTCGCGCTCGGCATCCAGCGCCCCGGCCTGCGCCGCCCACTGTGCAAACTCCTCAAGCGTCTCCACCGTGACCGGCCCCCAGATGCCGCTGCGAAAGTCGTGGATCGCGATCTCGGCGGCCTTTTGCAGGTTCGGCCGGCCACCGGGCAGCAGCGGGGCGCGCTTGCGTCCGATCTCGGCCAGCACGGCTTCGTCGTTCAAGCCGGACAGATCCCCCAGCTTGTAGCGGGCCTGCAGCCGGTCAGGGTGGTGGCGCAGCATCTGTGTCAGCAAGGCGAGTGCGACCGCTTCATCGTCGTAGGCATTGCGGCCCACCGCGCCGCTGGCGGCCAGGTGGTAGCCGCTTTGTTCGGCGGTGATGCGCGGCCACAGCATGCCGGGCGTGTCATACAGGTAGAAGTCGTCCTCCAGCGCGATGCGCTGCTCGGTTTTGGTGATGCCGGCCTCATCGCCGGTCATCGCCGCACGCTTGCCGCGCAGCGTGTTGATCAATGTCGACTTGCCAACGTTCGGGATCCCGCAGATCAGCACCCGCATCGGCTTGTCCATGCCGCCGCGCAGTGGCGCGAGACTGCGGCAGGCGTTGATCAGCTGGCGGGCAGGCGCGTTGGCGTTGGCGTCCAGGGCCAAGGCTCGCGTGCCGGCCTGGCCCGGGTGTTGGCCCTGATGCTGGGCTTGATAGTGGGCCAGCCACTGCGCCGTCTGCAGCGGGTCGGCCAGATCCTGCTTGTTCAGGACTTTGAGCGAGGGCTTGCCACGCGTCAGCTCTGCAAGCAGCGGATTGGCGCTCGAGCCCGGCAAGCGCGCGTCCAGCAGTTCGATCACGGCGTCGATCTCGGACATGCGCTTGGCGATGGCCTTGCGGGTCGCGTGCATGTGGCCGGGAAACCATTGGATGGACATGCGTGGGGCCTTCTGTGGGCTTTGCGGCGAGGCCGATCGCTG
>JBDSMV010000153.1:0-16429 GCA_039915715.1 Rubrivivax sp.
TGAAGCTGAACGACCCGGCGCTCTTCAAGCAGCAGGTCTTCATCGCCGGACAGTGGACCGATGCCGACAGCGGCAAGACGGTGGCCGTGACCGACCCGGCCACCGGCGAGCAGCTCGGCACGGTGCCGATGTGCGGCACCGCAGAAACCGTGCGCGCCATCGACGCCGCCGACCAGGCGCAGCAGCACTGGCGCAATGTCCCGGCCAAGGAGCGCAGCGCAATCCTGCGCAAGCTCAACGACCTGATGCTGGCCAATGTCGATGACCTGGCGCTGATCATGACCAGCGAGCAGGGCAAGCCGATGGCCGAAGCCAAGGGCGAGATCGCCTATGCCGCGTCGTTCATCGAATGGTTTGCCGAAGAAGCACGCCGCACTTACGGCGACATCATCCCGGCGCCGGCTGCCGACCGCCGCCTGATGGCGCTGAAGCAGCCGGTGGGCACCACCGCTGCGATCACACCGTGGAATTTTCCAACCGCGATGCTGACCCGCAAGGCCGGGCCGGCATTGGCCGCAGGCTGCTCGATGGTCGTCAAGCCGGCCACGCAAACGCCGTTCTCGGCGCTGGCCTTTGCCGAACTCGCCGACCGCGCGGGTGTGCCCAAGGGTCTGCTGTCGGTGCTGACCGGATCGGCCCAGGAGATCGGTGGCGAGCTAACCCGCAACCCGCTGATCCGCAAGCTCAGCTTCACCGGCTCGACCGAGGTCGGCCGCATGCTGATGCGCCAGAGTGCCGACACCATCAAGAAGCTGTCGCTGGAACTTGGCGGCAACGCCCCCTTCATCGTGTTCGACGATGCCGATCTGGACGCTGCGGTCGAAGGCGTGATGGTCAGCAAGTACCGCAACACCGGCCAGACCTGCGTGTGCGCCAACCGCATCTATGTGCAGCGCCCGGTGCTCGATGCGTTCACCAAGAAGCTGGTGGCCAAGGTCGAGGCGATGAAGGTCGGCCCCGGCACCGAAGCCGGTGTCACGCAGGGTCCGTTGATCGACGCGAAGGCGCTGGCCAAGGTGCAGGAGCACATCGCCGATGCCCGCGCCAAAGGCGGCGAGGTGCTGACCGGCGGCAAGCCGCACGCACTCGGCGGCTTGTTCTTCGAGCCCACGGTGGTGTCTGGCGCGACTGCCGAGATGCTGGTGGCGCGTGAAGAAACCTTCGGCCCGCTGGCACCGCTGTTCGCCTTCGACACTGAAGACGAAGTGATCGCGCAGGCCAACGACACCGAGTTCGGCCTGGCCGCGTATTTCTACAGCCGCGACATCGGCCGTGTGATGCGGGTGGCCGAACGGTTGGAGTCGGGCATGGTGGGCGTCAACACCGGCCTGATCTCGACTGCCGAAGCGCCGTTCGGCGGTGTCAAGCAATCGGGCCTGGGCCGCGAAGGATCACGCCACGGCATGGATGAATACATGGAGATCAAGTACCTGTGCCTGGGAGGGCTCGGCCCATGAGTGTGCTGACCGAAGGCGTGCCGGCCGAGCCGCTGGTGCCGGCTGCACCGGCAACGGCACCGCATGCGGCACCGGTGCTGAACCCCGTGCCCGCATCGCCCGACGGCACGGTGTTGTACGGCATTGCCGGCGTGCAGATGATCGTCTCGGCGTTTCAGGACAACGTCGACCGCATGGCCGGCTACATGCGCCATATCCGCACCCGATTCCCGTGGGTGCGGATGGTGCTGTTCTCTGAGCTGGCGCCATTGGGTCCGCGCCATGAAGCCGAGCCGATGCCCGGGCCGACCGAAGAACGTCTGTGCGCGATGGCGCGTGAAACCGGCTTGTGGTTGATCCCCGGCTCGATGTTCGAAGCGGCGCCCGATGGCCGGGTCTACAACACCACACCGGTGATCGACCCGTCGGGCACGGTGGTGCGGCGTTTCCGCAAGTTGTTTCCGTTTCGCCCCTACGAACGCGATGTGGCGGGTGGCAACGAGTTCTGTGTCTTCGACGTGCCCGGTGTCGGCCGCTTCGGGGTCTCGATCTGCTATGACATGTGGTTCCCGGAAACCACCCGCACCCTGGCGCTGATGGGGGCCGAAGTGATCCTGCATCCGACCATGACCGACACCATCGACCGCGATGTAGAGCTCGCCATCGCGCGTGCGTCGGCAGTTACCAACCAGGTCTATTTCTTCGATGTCAACGGCGTCGGCGACGGCGGTGTGGGCCGTTCGATCATCTGCGACCCGTCGGGGTATGTGCTGCACGAAGCGCAGGCCAGCGCATCGATCATGCCGATCGAGGTCGACCTGACAAAGGTGCGGCGCGAACGTGAACGCGGCTTGCGCAGCAACCTGGGCCAGCCGCTGAAAAGCTTTCGCGACCGCGAAGTCGAGTTCGACATCTACGACCGGCGCGGCCAAGCCGAAGGCGCTGTGGTTTCCGCGCCCGACTCCCTGCTGGGGCGCCTTGGGCCCCTGACCAAACCCGACTGAACGCGTTGCCCGACACGGCGCGACCCCGCCACCATCCCGAAGGACGCATTACCCGCAGCGCCAAGAGCCTGCCGTTCCTCTGAACGAACCCAGAAGACCCCAGGTGCCGCATGCACCGGAAAGCGAGACCAGCCATGAGCAAGCACAAGACCTCTGCAAGCCAGCCCGTCACCGAATCGTTGAGCCGCCACCGCAGCATCTGGGAGATGCGCGCCGATGGCTGGATCGGCATGGTCGACGACCTGGGCCGCCTGGTCGATCTGGAGCGCGATGACCCGGTGGTCGAGAAGCTGGGTGCACGCGTGCGACAGATGGCCGCGACGCTGGAGCCGGTGGAAAGCTATTGGGCCTATCCCGGCAAGCGCGCCTACACCGAGCTCAAGGCCTGGATCGACCGCGGCGAGTTCGTGCGTGCCCACCACAGCGCGCGCCGCATCCACCGCATGCTGGCCGCGCAAACCTACCGCCACGAGTCGGCGGTGATCGACGGCGACGGAGACGGACCGTCGCAGATCGAAACCGACGACGAACGCGCCGCACAACTGTCACGCCCGTACTTCGAGGTGCTCATCGTCGATGAGATGTCGCAAGCCGAAGAAGACGCGCTGCGCCGCCGCGTGGTCAAGAAGCGCAACCCCGATGACGACTTCATCTTCGACATCGTGGTGGTGCCGAGCTTCGAGGACGCGCTGATTGCGACCCTGCTGAACTTCAATCTGCAAGCGGTTGTGATCCGCCACGGCTTCCCGTTCCGCTCGGTCTATCACAACGACATGCTGCGGCGCTTTCTGGAAAGCGTCGACGACAGCATCGGGTCGATGAGCGAATCCGAACGCGGCTTGCTGCTGGGCCGACAAATTGCGCAGCTGCGGCCCGAACTCGACTTGTACCTGGCCACCGACATGAATGTCGAGGAGATCGCCTCACGTTGTGGCGACACCTTCAAGCGCATCTTCTTCCGCGAGGAAGACCATGTGGAGCTGTACAGCTCGATCATGCGCGGGGTCGGTGAGCGCCACCGCACGCCGTTCTTCAACGCGCTGCGCGAATACGCCAAGCAACCCACCGGCGTGTTCCACGCGTTGCCGTTGGCACGCGGCAAGTCGATCATGAACAGCAACTGGATTGGCGACCTGTTGCAGTTCTACGGCATGAACCTGTTCATGGCCGAGACCTCGGCCACCTCGGGCGGGCTCGACTCGTTGCTGGACCCGGTCGGGCCGTTGAAGCTGGCACAGGAATACGCCTCGCGCGCCTACGGTTCGAAGAAAACCTTCTTCGTCACCAACGGCACCAGCACCGCCAACAAGATCGTGGTTCAGGCTCTCGTGCGGCCTGACGACATCGTGCTGGTCGACCGCAACTGCCACAAGTCGCACCACTACGGGCTGGTATTGGCCGGTGCGCAGGTGGCCTACCTGGACAGCTATCCGCTCGACCAGTATTCGATGTATGGCGCGGTGCCGATCCGCCACATCAAACAGACGCTGCTGGACTTCAAGAAGGCCGGCACCTTGAACCGCGTGCGGCTGGTACTGCTGACCAACTGCACCTTCGACGGCATCGTCTACGACGTCGAGCGCGTGATGATGGAATGCCTGGCCATCAAGCCCGACCTGGTGTTCTTGTGGGACGAAGCCTGGTTCGCCTTCGCCTGCTGCCACCCGATCTACCGCCAGCGCACCGGCATGGCCAACGCCCGCAAGCTGCACGACGGCATGAAGACCGAGGGGTATGCCACGCGCTATGCGGCGTTCAAGAAGGACTTCGAAAGTGGCAGGGGCCAGGAGGCATGGGACGACGAAGCCCATTTGCTGGACTCGCGCCTGATGCCGGACCCGGCCGTGACCCGCGTGCGGGTCTACGCCACCCACAGCACCCACAAGACGCTGACGGCGCTGCGTCAGGGATCGATGATCCATGTCTGGGACCAGGACTTCAAGGACAAGGCCGAAGAGGCTTTCCACGAGGCGTACATGACCCACACGTCGACGTCGCCGAATTACCAGATCCTGGCATCACTCGATGTCGGTCGCCGTCAGGTCGAGCTTGAGGGCTACGAACTGGTGCAGCGTCAGCTGGAATTGGCGATGACGCTGCGCGAGCAGGTGTTGGCGCATCCGCTGCTGAAGAAGTACATGCGTTTCCTGCGCGTCAGCGACCTGGTGCCCGATGCCTACCGCGAAAGCGGAGTCGAGAGTTACTACAACTCCGAGACCGGCTGGAACAACCTCGAAGCCGCGTGGCGCACCGACGAGTTCGCGATGGATCCGTCGCGTGCCACGCTGGCCATCGGTGCCACCGGGGTCGACGGCGACACCTTCAAGAACCAGTACCTGATGGACAAGTACGGCATCCAGATCAACAAGACCTCGCGCAACACGGTGCTATTCATGACCAACATCGGCAGCACCCGGTCGGCGGTGGCTTACCTGATCGAGGTGCTGATCAAGATCGCCCGCGACATCGACAGCCGCGTGGCCGACATGAGCGCGATCGAACGCCGCATTCACGACAAGCGGGTTCGCTCATTGACGCTGGAGCAACCGCCACTGCCCGACTTCTCGGCCTTCCATGCCGCGTTCCGGGTCAGCAGCGCCGAAGGCGTGACGCAGACCCGCGACGGCCACATCCGCAGTGCTTTCTTCCTGAGCTACGACGACGACAACTGCGAATACATCGACATGCCCGACGCGGCCAAGGCCATCAAGGCTGGGCGCGAGTTGGTGTCGGCCTTGTTCGTGATCCCATATCCGCCGGGGTTTCCGATCCTGGTGCCGGGGCAGGTCATCAGTGCCGAGATCCTGCAATTCATGGCGGCGCTGGATGTCAAGGAGATCCACGGCTTCAGACCCGAGCTGGGTTTCCGGATCTTCAGTGCCGCAGCGCTGGCGCGGGTCGGTGAACTGACCGCGGCACGTGCTTCGCTGGCCGAAGCCGGGCGGTCGGCGTTCCCGGTCGAGCGCGGATCGCAAACCACATCGCAGCCGCTGGACAAACAACTGGAGACGGTGCCCGCCACCGTTAGCAAGATAGAGAGCTGAACACGCATCACAACAACGGAGGAGAACGCACATGGCCCACAGCGCCCATATCGCCCAACACACCGTCAAGACCATTTCTGATCTGAAGCTGATGTTTCACCGCAATGAGCGGCCGATCTATTTCATCAGCGCCACCAACTTCAACCTGCTGGGGCTCGATCGCTGGGTCAACCGCTTCAAGTACATCAGCTACATCGATTGTTTCGACGGCCGCCACCCGAATGTGTTCGTGCCGCCCGAGACCCCGCACGGCGAGTTCGAGTCGATCGAGGACATCACCAACTACCTGCTGCAGCACAAGGACGTGGTCGACGCGATCGAGCGCCGCGGCGGCAAGCCGGTCGGCACCTTCCTGATGTTCGACGAGAAGACCGAGGAACTGGCGAAAGACATCGGCCTCGACATCTGGTTCCCGCCGGCCAAGCTGCGCCAGCGCTGCGACAACAAGATGGAAACCGTGCGCATCGGCAACAAGGCCGGTGTCAGGTCGGTGCCGAATGCGCTCGAGAAGGTCAGCAGCTATCAGAACCTGCGCGAGATCTGCGACCGCACCGGACTGGGCCACGACTTGGTGATCCAGTCGGCCTTCGGCGACAGCGGCCACACCACCTTCTTCATCGCCAATGAAGACGACTTCAACAAGCACAAGGACGAGATCGTCAACGACCCCGAAGTCAAGATCATGAAGCGCATCAACTGCCGCGGTGCGACGCTGGAAGCCTGCGCCACGCAGTCCGGCACCGTGGTCGGCCCGCTCCTGACCGAGGTTGTCGGCGCCAAGGAGTTGACGCCGTACAAGGGTGGCTGGTGCGGCAACGAGGTCTTCCCGGGTGCCTGGCCCGAGGGTGTGCGGCTGAAGGCCCGCGCGATGGCCGAGCAGTTCGGCAACCAGTTGCTGCAAGAGGGGTATCGCGGCTACTTCGATGTCGATTTTTTGATCGACCAGGACGACGGCGAGGTTTACCTGGGCGAGTTGAACCCGCGCATCTGCGGCGCCAGCCCGATGACCAACCATGCGG
This sequence comes from Rubrivivax sp., assembly GCA_039915715.1. GTDB lineage: Bacteria > Pseudomonadota > Gammaproteobacteria > Burkholderiales > Burkholderiaceae_C > Rubrivivax. Next base: position 6,504 of record JBDSMV010000153.1, read on the forward strand.
CCTTTGCCTATGCCGACGCGCCGCTGTTCATGTTCCACCTGCTGGAATTCTCGGGCGCGCCATTCGAGCTCAACGTGCGCGAGATGAACGACCGCTGGGCGCAACCGCACTTCATCGACGACTGGTCGCAGTTGGTCATCAAGCACACCGACAGCACCATCGACCAGGTCACGCATGCCCCTGCCACCGGCATCTACCGCCTGAGCGAAGACGGCACCATGGGCTACCAGCGCTTCGACTACGAACGCCGCGCCATCGACAGCGAACGCGAGGCCTTCTTCCTGCGCATCACCGGGCCCGGCGACTACCGATACGAAGGCGCCGACCTGGGCATCCTGATCACGCGCGGCCGCTCGATGGACGACAACTTCAAGCTCAACATCCGCGCCCGCGACTGGATCCGCGGCATCAACAAGCACTACGCGGGCAAGCCGCTGGTGACCACCGAGCACGAGGCCGTGCCGGAGCCCGGCGCATTCAAGATCCTGTAGATGGATCGATTGGACGACTTGATCGACAGTGCGGCCGATGCGGCTGTGGTGGCGACGCGCGACATCGGCGCGCGTTTTCACACCGTCATCGAGGACCAGCCCGGCGCGGTGTGGCAGGCGCACTTTCAGGCGTTGTGGCCTGGATACCGAAGCTGGTTCCTGCGCAGCGCGGGCGTGGCGCGGCCCGGATTTCTGGAAAGCCGCCGCGCGCTGCGCGACCACATGCCCGAACTGGTGCCGACCTGGACCCGCTTGGTGGAGTTGGCCGGCGGCGGCGATGTCGAGGCCCGCTTCCTGTCGATGTGGTGCCCGCCGGCCTACATCGGCGGCTGCTCGCAGGCGGTGTGGCTGCCGCCCCCAGGGTCGGCCGACGGGTTCGCGGACGGGCTTTCGAATGAACCCGCCCTGATCCGCAATTACGACTTTGCGCCGCTGTTGCTGGAAGCGAGCTGGATGGCCACGCGCTGGACCGGTGGCCGCGTGGTGGCGCTGGGCGACTGCCTGTGGGGCGCGCTCGACGGCATCAACGACGCCGGCTTGTGTGCCGCGCTGTCGTTCGGCGGCCGGCAGGTGAGTGGCACCGGATTCGGCATTCCGTTGGTGCTGCGTTATGTGCTGGAAGTGGCGCACTCCACCGCCGATGCCGTGAAGCTGCTGCAGCGGGTGCCGGTCAGCATGTGCTACAGCGTCACGCTGCTCGACGCGGGCGGTGACTGGGCAACGGTGTTTGTCTCACCCGACCGCACGACCGAGGTCACCCGCATGCGCGCAGTGACCAATGTGCAGCACCAGGTCGAATGGCCGGCTCATGCCCATGCGACGCAGGCCGTGGCGCGTGCCGAGCGCTTGAACGCGCAGGTCGAGAGCGGTGCACCGCTTGCCGATGCGGTGCAGGCGCTGCTGCAGCCGCCGCTGCTGCAGTCCGCCTACCTGCGGGGTCACGGCACCCTGTACACGGCGGTCTACCAGCCGCTCAGCCGGCGCATCGAGCTGCTGTGGCCGGGGCACCGATGGCCGCAGACCGTGCCGGATTTCGCCGCCGGTGAACATGCGGTTCGCTATGTGCGGGCAGGGCAAAGCGAAAGCGCACCCGCGGTCTGAGGAATCAAGGGGGCCTAGCATTGACGACCAGCCACTGAATGCCATGCCATGCTCGCCAAATCCTTCGCGGTGGTTTTCTTCACTGTCTTCCTTGCCGAAGTGGGTGACAAAACGCAACTGGCGACGATGCTGTTTGCTGCGGAGCGGGATTCCAGCAAATGGCTGGTGTTCTTTGCGTCGTCTGCGGCCCTGGTTACCGCAGCCGCCATCGGCGTGCTGGTGGGTGCCCAGCTCGAACGCCTGGTATCACCGGCGACCTTGAAGATCGCGGCCGGCATCGGCTTCATCGCGGTCGGACTCTGGACGATTTTTTCCCGATAGAGCGTGCCGGTGGCGCCAGCGCGAACGCGTTCAGCCGGTTCCGATGCGCCGGTCCAGCAGATCGAACAACCGCTCCCAATGACGCTCGGCTGCGGCTTCGTCGTAACAATACCGCTCGGGAAACGCAAAGCCGTGTTCGACCTTCGGGTACCACTCGACGCGATAGGGCGCACCCGACGCTTGCAGCGACGTCTGCAATCTCTCGATATCAGCCGGCGAGGCCCAGCGGTCGATCTCGGCGCAGGCCACATAGGTTTCGCACTGCAGCGTCGCGGCGACGATGTGCGCTGAATCGGGGGCATCGGTGACCAGCCGCGCGCCGTAGATCACCGCAATGGCGGCAATGCGGTCCGGGTGCGCAACGGCTGCCCAGATCACGAACGGCCCGCTCATGCAATAGCCGACCGCGGCGATGCGCGATGCGTCGGCCTGCGGGTCGGCATCGACATGGGCCAGCATTGCCTGCGTGTCGCACAAGGTCGTCTCGCGGCTCAACGAGTCCATCAAGCCGAACATGTGCGCCATCTGTGCATCGGTGCGCTCGGTCAGCCACCAGTCGCGCGTCTTGCGGTGGTACAGGTTGGGCAGCACCACCATGCGCCCCGTGGCGGCCACGCGGCGCGCCATGTCGTGCAATTCCTCGCGCTTGCCCGGCGCATCCATGTAGAACAGCAACACGGGGAACGGGCCGCCCGTTTCGGGATGAACGATGAAGGTGTTCATCGGGCCGTCGGCGGTATCAAGGTCGATGTGGCGTTCGATCATGGGTACAGGACTCAGCTGGGGGTGGCGGGTCGAAGGCAGCGCCGCGGTGGGGTCGTTGTCATGGCAAGACGACCCCGCGCCGCTCGCGCATTGCGCGGCCGACCTCGTCGAGTTGTGCGGTTCCGAGCAGGCGAGCGGCCATCGGCAGCAACTCTCGTTCTTCGGTTTCGATGTGCGACTTGTAACCCGTGACGAGCCGATCGATGTCATCACCGTCCAGCGCCGCCGCGTCGCGCTGGTCGACCAGCCGCTGCAGCGAGGCTCGCACCCTGCGCCAGCGCGCTTCCAGTTCTCGATGCTGGGTGGCCAGGTCTTGCGTGAGTTGGCGCAAGCAGACCGGATCGGAAGCGGCCATCGATTCAAGTAGGGCAGGGAACAGGTTCTGCTCTTCATCGGCATGGTGCAGCACGGCCGCGGTGTCGAAGTAGCGAATCACCGCCAACGCCGCGTCGCATGCCTGGGAGTCGACGCCATGGCTGCGCACATGGGTCAGCAACCGCTGAAGCAGCGCGCACTGGTCGTCGATGCGGCCATGGCAGGCCGACAGCATCTCGAGCGGGGCTTCGAAGCCCACCGCCGGGGCGCGGTGGCCGGGTAATGGCGTGGCGGCGGAGGGCTTCAAGCGCCAGCCTTCCAACGCACCGGCGCCCGCACCACGGTCACCGGCTTGCGGGTCGCGTTCGGGGTGGCACCGATCGGCGCCGATGCCACCGCCCGCGGCTTGGGGAGCGTGATATCGGCGAGCGTGGCGCGGTCCAGCTCCTCGAAGAAAGCCTTGAGCGCCGCAGCGAACACCCGTTTGAGCCGGCAACGCGGCGTCAACGTGCAGGTGTCGCTTTCGGCATCGAAGCATTCGACGAGCTTGAAGTCTGATTCGCCCTGGCGCACCACGTCGCCGACCCGGATCGCCGCCGGGTCGCCGAGCAGCCGCACGCCACCGCTGCGACCGCGGATGGTTTCCAGATGCCCGCTGCGCGCCAGGTCGTTGACGACCTTCATCAGGTGGTTCTTCGACACGCGGTGTTGCTCGGCAAGCTCGGCGATCGTGACCAGGCGGTCGCGGTGCGACGCGCAGTACATCAGCACGCGCAGGCTGTAGTCCGTGTAGTCGGTGAGTCGCATGCTTCGTCCAAAGATGCATCGATGATATTGCTATTCGGTACCCGTCACCATAAGATGCATTGAATGGGAATCAAAGGGGCCGTGTGCGGCTCGAGGGCATCGGGTGATGAGTCGCACTGAGATCCAGGCGGGGCTGAAGACTTCGCGCCCCTCGCAGTCCACTGCACAGCCAGCAGCAGCCGCGGCTCCAAGCCCGCCGGCACGCGGCCCTGCCGGACTGCGGCTCGGCTTTCGCCCCTTTTATCTGGCAGCTGCATTGCTGGCCTGCGTCGAGGTGCCGCTGTGGGTGGCGTTCAACCTGGGCGCACTCGATCTGCCGTCGACGCTGCCGCCGATGCTGTGGCATGCGCACGAGATGCTGTTCGGCTTCGCTGCGGCGGTGATCGTCGGTTTCCTGCTGACCGCCGGGAAGGCGTGGACAGGCCGCTCGACACCGCACGGTGCCAGCCTGGGGGCGCTGGTGCTGCTGTGGGCAGCGGCGCGGCTGACGACCTTCGGCGCGCCGTACGCCGTGCATGCGGCGCTGGACATCGCCTTGCTGCCGCTGGTGGCCGCAGTGCTGGGCCGTGTGCTGCTGCAGGCGGGCAACCGCCGCAACCTGGTGCTGGTGTTGCTGCTGGCGTTGCTGACGACGGCGAACGTGGTGTTTCATCTGGCGGTGGCCGGCGTGTTGGCGATCTCTGCGCTGACTCCGCTGCATGCCGCGCTGGCGCTGGTGGTGATGATCGAGTGCGTGATCGCGGGGCGCATCGTGCCGGCCTTCACGCAGAGCGTCACGCCGGGACTGAAGTTGCGAGCGAGCGCCGCGCTGGACGGCGCCACGCTGGCGGCGACGGCTGTGGCCCTGCTGTTGTGGGTCTTCGCAGCGCCCGGCTGGCCCGGTGCGCTCGCATTCGGGGTGGCTGGCGCTTTGCACCTGCGGCGCCAGGCCGGCTGGCACCCGTGGGCCACGCGTCGGCGGCCGATCCTGTGGATCCTGCATGCGGGCTATGCCTGGATCGCCATCGGATGCGGGCTGCTGGCACTGGCGCAACTGGGGCTCGTCGGCTGCTCGGCGGGGATTCATGCGCTGGCGGTGGGTGCCACCGGGGGGCTCGTCATCGGCATGATCACGCGAACGGCCCGTGGCCACACCGGCCGGCCGCTGCAGGCGTCGCGTTCGGAGGTGCTGGCCTACGCGCTGGTGTTGCTGGCAGCCGGCTTGCGCGTAGTGTGGCCGCTGATGCCAGCTGCTTTGCAGCCGATCGTGCTGGTGGCTGCGGCGACCTGCTGGAGTGTTGCCTTTCTGGTCTACCTGATCGTCTTCGCACCCTGGCTCACCGCCCCGAGGCTCGACGGCAAGGACGGTTGAGGTCCCAGATGACCTTTGTCGTCACCGAATCCTGCGTCAACTGCAAGCACACCACTGTGTCGATGTGTGCCCGGTCGACGCGTTTCGCGAAGGCCCCAATTTCCTGGCGATCGATCCCGACGATTGCATCGATTGCGCGGTGTGCGTGCCCGAATGCCCGGTCGATGCGATCTACGCCGACGAGCAGGTTCCGGCCCACCAGCTGCACTTCATCCCGCTGAACCCGCAATGGCCCCCGGCTGGCGCGTGATCTCCAAAACGAAGCCCGCGCTGCCCGATGCCGAGGCCTGGGCGCAGGGGGTTCACAAGGTGGACGAACTGAAGTGCTGAGTCAGCATGCGACCAGCCGCCGCAGCCAGTCCAGCAGCACCGTGGGCAGCAACTCCGGCCGCGGCAGCAGCGCCTGGTGCGCGGTGCCGAAAACGAACGGCAGGTAGTCCGCGCTCTGGCGGTCGACCGTGAGGCAGAACGGCGCGATGCCCTGCAGCCGCGCTTCGACCACCGCCTGGCGCATGTCTTCGATCCCGTAGCGTCCCTCGTAATCGTCGATGTCGTTCGGCTTGCCATCGGACAACACCAGCAGCAGACGGTGCTCGGCGGGCTCGTGCATCAGCAGCGCGCTGGCATGGCGCAGGGCTGCGCCGGCGCGGGTGTAGTGCTCGGGCTCGAGCCCTGCGATGCGGCGCGCCACCGAGTCGTCGCAAGCTTCGTCGAACGACTTGATGCTGCGCATCACGACGGCTTGCGGCCCCTCGCCCGAAAAGGCCTGCACGCTGAACCGGGCCTGCAGGCCCTGCAGCGCGATGCAGACCAGCAACAGCGCTTCGCGTTCCACATCGATCACCCGCTGCTGACCGCCGATGAAGGCATCGGTGGAGCCGCTGACATCGACCAGCAACAACACCGCCAGGTCGCGCCGGCCGCGGCGTTCGGACTGGTACAGGCGCTGCTCCAGCGGCAGCCCGGCCCGGAATGCGGCGCGGCTGTCGATGAAGGCCGGCAGGTCGATGCGGTCGCCGTCCAGTTGCCGGTGCAGGCGCACGCGCTCGGCGCGCAGCAACTCGAAGCGGCGGCGGATCTCGTGCAGCATCGACTGGCGTGCGGCCAGGGTGTCGTCGACCCACTGCTGCGGTCCGGGGATTGCCGGCAGCCGCAGGACGGTGGCGCCGGGATCGCGGTAGGTGCTGCTGCGCCAATCCCACTCCGGGTAGTGCAGGGGCTCGCTGTCGGCGATCGAGGAGATGCCGGCTGCAGGGTCTGCGTGGCGGCGGCGCGCTGCGGGCGGCTCGTCGGCCAGCAGCACTTCTTTCGGTTTGCCGGGAGCCGAGATCAACCGCGCCTGTGGCAACTCGGACAGCGCATCGGCGAAATCCTCTGCGGCGGTGTCGGTGTCGCGGTCGGTGGGGCGCGACAGGCCCATCGGGTCTTCGGCCGTCTCTTGCGGCGCAGCGGTTTGCACCATCCAGGCGCCCGACGAGGGGTCGTCTTCGCCATCGGGGCTCTCGCGAACATCCGGGCGCCGGGGCAGACGAGCGCTGCGCGGCGGCTTGCCGTCATCGTCGTCGGACGACCCATCGCCCGCCGCAGAGCGCCGTGCCGCGCCGGCATGTTGCGACAGCGGTGCACGCAGATCACCGCTCCAGGCATCGCGCCACAACCAGGGGCCGGGCAGTTGCAGCGCGTTGGTGTGGGGCCAGCGTCCGGCCATCGCCCACGCCCGTTGTGCCGGCGCTGCCAGGGCATCTTCGCTGTCAATCGCCGCCCGGTCGCCGAGGGTGGCACGCACGAAGCGTTCGAAGCTTTGCATCGATTCGGGAAACGAGGCCAGCGGGGGGCGTGAAGCCAGTGACTGGCGACGCAATTGCGCGAGAGCAGCCTTCAGACCGGGCAGCCGTTCCACCAGCGCACAGTCGGCCGCGTGGGCTTCGAACAGCAGCATCAGGTCGCGCACCAGCGCCGGTCCATCGGCAGGCCAGTGGGCCGCGCTGCCACGCGATGCCCGCATGGCCTGGCGCAATGCCAGTAGCCGAAAGCACGCCGCTGCATCGCCGCCGTGCTGCGCAGAATCGATCGTTGCGGGCAACCAGATCGCATGCCCATCGGTGGCGGCAATCGCAGCACGCCATCGTGGCGCGCGCTGGCGTTGCAGCAGCCGCGCCAACACGGTCGGCGGCGCCGGCGGCTGGGCGGTGCGGATCGGGTAACTGCGACCGAAAGCGGCGCAGATCAGCAGGTCCAGTCGCGGCGCGATGTCGGCCAGTTGCAGCAGTGTCGGGCCGGGTGGTGGCGGGCGGTGGCGCCGCCACAGATCGCGGGCGAAAACCGTGGCATGGCGCGCCGCATCGGTGATGACGTCTTCGGCTTCAGCCATGGCTCAGTGTGAGCCGATGCCTGCCGGACGGTCGAGGCTGGACAACTAAGGGAACGGGCTGTGCGCTGCAGCCGGCAGCCTCAGACAAAGGTGGCGTCGACCAGATCGCGCATCGCAGCCACCAATGTGGGATCGTCGGACAGCGGCGCGACGATCGCCACGCGGCAGGCGGTCTTGACATCGATGCCGCTGGCGATCAGGTGGGCGGCAGCGATCAGGAGCCGCGTGCTGGGCACTTCGGCCAGCCCGCGATCGCGCAGCATGCGCAACCGTCGGCCGAGAGTGGCGAGCGCATGGGCGGTGGCAGGGTCCACCGGGGCTTCGTGTTCGATCACCGAGATCTCGCGTTCCAGCGGCGGGAAGTCGAAGTCCAGCGCCACGAAGCGCTGGCGCGTGCTGGGCTTCAAGTCCTTGAGCAGGCGCTGGTAGCCGGGGTTGTAGGACACCACCAGCTGAAAACCGGGCGCCGCCGGCACCACCTCGCCGGTCTTGTCGATCGGCAGTGCGCGCCGGTGGTCGGCCACCGGGTGCAGCACCACGATCGTGTCCTGGCGCGCTTCGACGACTTCGTCCAGATAGCAGATCGCGCCGTCGCGCAACGCCCGGGTCAGCGGCCCGTCATGCCACTCGGTGCTGTCGTGGCGGATCAGGAAACGACCCACCAGGTCGCTGGCTGTCAGGTCGTCGTGGCAGGCGATGGTGATCAGCGGGCGCTGCAGCCGCCACGCCATGTACTCGACGAAGCGGGTCTTGCCGCAACCGGTGGGACCTTTCAGCAGCAGCCCCAGGCCGCGCGCATGGCACTGCTCGAACACCGCCACTTCATCGGCGGTCGGGAGATACCAGGGCGAGCCTGCAGCGGGTTCGCGCAGCAGGCTTGCCGGCGCCTCGACCTTCACGCTGCCGCCGGGCGCTTGTCGGGATGGATGACCTTGTGGTCGCGCGCCGCATCGGTGTCGCGACTCAGTTCGAAGCGGGGCGCATGGCGGAAGAAATCGATGATGAACAGCGCCACGCCCAGGGCGAAGATCGACGCGGTGGCGATCAGCATCACGAAGTGGATCTGGATGCGAAGCTGGGTGTCAAGGTAGCCCATGCCCATGATGCGTTCCAGGTACACCTGCCCGAGCCCTGCGGTGGCAAACGACAGCGTCATGCCGAACATGCCGACGATCTGCATCCAGAACGACCAGTAGCCGATCGCGGTACCGGCTTCGGGCCGGCGCGTCATGGCCGGCATGGCGTAGGTGATCATCGCCATCGTGATCATGGCGTAGGCGCCATAGAACGCGGCATGGCCGTGCATCGCGGTGATCAGCGTGCCGTGGGTCCACTTGTTGACCGCCGGAAAGGTGTGAGCAAGGCCCAGCAAGCCGGCGCCGAAGAGCGTGAAGACCGCGCTGCCCACGGTCCAGTGCAGGGCCAGCTTGTTGGGGTGCATCAGCCCGGAGCGGCGAATCGCCGAATAGGCATAGACCGCCATGCCCACCAGCGCCACCGGCTCCAGCGCGCTGAACAACCCGCCGATCGGCAGCCAGTAGGTGGGCACGCCGACCCAGTAGTAGTGGTGGGCGGTGCCCAGGATGCCGGCGATGAAGACAAGGCCGACGATCACATACAACCACTTGTCCATGACCTCGCGGTCGGCACCCGACAGGCGGATCAGCAGGTAGGCCAGGAAGCCGCCCTGGATCATTTCCCACACCCCTTCGACCCACAGGTGGATGGTCCACCAGCGGTAGAAGATGGCGATGGTGTAGTTCTCGAAGTGCAGCAGCGCAGGCAGGTACAAGAGCGCGGCCAGAGCCAGCCCGCCCACCAGCACGCCTTCGGGGGTGGTCAGCCGGCGTGACTTCCAGATCGTCATGCCGACGTTGTAGAGAAACATCAGCATCACCCCCACGATCACGATCTTCGACGGCAGCGGCTGCTCCAGCAGCTTGTTGCCGGTGCCGTAGCGGAAGAAGTAGCCGATGACCGTGGCCACGCCCATCAGCGTCCACAGCACCAGCTGCACATAAGCCAGCTTGACACTGTGCAGTTCGGTGCGCGACTCGTCGGGCACCATCCAGTAGGTCGCGCCCATGAAACCGGTCAGCACCCAGACGATCAACAGATTGGTGTGGATGACCTTGGTGACATCGAAGGGCAGGATGTACAGCAGCGGGTCGGGTCCCAGGTACTTGGCCGCCGACAACATCCCGAACACCAACTGCAGGCCGAACAGACACACCGCGACCGCGAAGTACCAGTAGGCGACGGATTGGGATTGGTAGCGCACGGGGGTCTCCGGGGCGGTTACTTCAACGACGACAGGTAGGCGACGAGTTCGTCGAGCTGCGTGGCCGACAGGTCGTGGGCGTAGGTCGTCGGCATGAACGAGGTGCCGCCCGCCGAATACATC
>JBDSMV010000206.1:0-3514 GCA_039915715.1 Rubrivivax sp.
CCGGCCTGGTGTTCGGCCGCCTTGCCCACGCGGGCGTAGCTTTGGCGCAGTCGGATGCCGGCGTCCTGCGCCGCTTCGACGAGTTGTTCCCGGCAACGGTTGAGCAGGCGGCTGTCGGTGGGGTAAGCGATGGCCTTGGGTTGCACGGTGGTGTCCAGCACCACCACATCCAGACTGCTGCGCTTGATGACGCCGCCGCGCGTGGCGGCCTCGATGCTCTGCGCCAACAGCCACTCGCAGCCTTCCTCACCGATGCGCTGGCGCCAGCGCACAAGGCTGGAGGCGTCGCAAGGCAGATCGTGCTGGAAGTGACGCTCGCCGCTGAAGTGCTGCCAGTACGGGTTCTCGCTCCAGCGCATCACCGTGTCTTCGTCGCTGAGCGCATAGACATGCTTGAGGTACAGCAGCGCGGCCATCCGCCGCGTGGGCAATGCCGGGCGTCCGGTGGGGGAGACGAACTGAGGGCTCCAGGCGTCGGCGAAGGCCTGCCAGTCGATCAGCTCGGACAACCGAACCAGCTCATGCCGCTGATCGATCAGGTTGACCAGTTCCGTGCGGAACAGGTCGTGGTCTGCGTGCGAATCAACCGGCTTCGGACCCATCGTCACCTCGAATCAGTTTGCAAGGAACTGATATCGATTGGGCCTCAATCCTGCAATATTGAACATCGGCATTCACCCCCAATCGCTAGGATTGGCGCGGGTTCTGGGGTTGTTCAGGTCGGACTGATTACAACTGGCGCTACATCGCTGCCTCCCTCGATTATGTGAAGCGCCACGGCCGGCCACGCACCGCGCACGACGTGAAGTCGCACGGATTCCTGCGCTACCCGATCGGGACCGACACCCGCCCGGGACCGTGCGCCGATCCTCAATCGGCCCACCAGCCGACCGATTCATTGGATCAGGGTGCCTCGGCAGGCGTCGCATCGACTCATCGCACGGCGTTGCCTCGAGTAGCGCGTCCGGAAAATCGCGCAGCAGATCCGCGAGTTTTAAGGGTGCGCCATCGGACCATCCGAGTTCCCGATTGACGACCACCTTCTTCAATCGCGGCCCGGATGCCGCAGCGGCTGAGGGCAATGGCAAAGCGATTTGAGGATCACTCCTGATGTCGCCCAGAGGCCCGCGCGTCGGGCTGCCAGAATGCAGCCCAGGGCAACGCCTGCGAAGGTCCTGTGAAAGATCCGTGTGACGTGATTCACGGTGTTTCCTTTTGAGATTCAGGCAGCGGGGCGGGTTCTGCAGGCGCTCGGCCCTCAGCGGGATTCAGAAGGTCGGCGCCGGTTCTTCGGTCGGCTCATCGCCGCCCGCCAGCGCCTCGCGCGCGTCGTGCACGCCGGAGTCGCCGGGCGGCATCTGCGCCGCAGGCAGCGCAGCGACGCGGATTTGCGCAGCGCGAGCGTCGGCGCCGCGAGAGGGCAGACCCGCGCCATCCACTCCGCGATCGCGCGCGCCGACAGCCAGCAGGCCGACGACCGCGCAGATAGCGGCGAGGGGCAACCACATGCGCAGCACGTTGGCCGCGCGAACGGTCAGAAGGTCCTGGGTCTTCGGGCTCTGAGACATGGGGGTTCTCCAGGTTGTAGGGGGCGAGAACCACTTCCGATGGCCCTCAATCAGAAGTACGTGGCAACTGCAGGAAAACGGACATGGGGAGTGCCGCACCGCCGTCTGGCTTGTGCCGCCCGGCAGGGTCGCGGGTCGGGCAAGGACGCGGCATCAGGCCACTGCGCGCAGCGCGCTTTCGCGCAGCGCCGCGATCGCGTCGCGCGACAGGCTCCTGACGAAGCGCGCCGGGCTGCAGGCGTACAGGCTGCCCGACTCGGTTCGAACGCCTGAAACGACCAGCGCCTGCGCGGCCGGCAGGCTGGCGGTGCCGAGCACGGCTCCGTCGAGCACCGTGGCATGAATGCCTACCAGGCAGTTCTCCATCAGCGTGCAGCCATGCAGCACCGCGCCATGGCCGACCTGGGCGCAGCGGTGCAACACGACCGTGCCACCGGGGCAGGCATGCACCACGCAGTTGTCCTGCACGTTGCTCATGGCCTCAAGGCGGATGGGACCGTGGTTGTCACCGCGCAGCGTCGCCTGCGGGCCGATGAAGCAGCCCTCGCTGTGAACGACGGTCAGGAACCGCGTCTCTTCGACGGTGAGGTGGCGGTTTCGTAGCTTGGCGTGACGGCGCCGGCCTCGGCGCATGTCCATGGTCGGATCATTGGTGGGGTGTTTCGCCCTCCTGGCCGCCCTGCAGGGCGGCCAGGACGGCGGCGCCGGTGGGGCGGTTGGGCACACGGGGCGCGCAGGGGATACAACTGCGCCACGCCGAAGGGAGGTGGACGCGGCAGCGGTCCCACTTGCTGGCGAGCTTGTCGACCGTGCCGCGTCCGTACACCGTGCCGATGAAGGCGGTGCCAGCGCAGTTTGGCCCGCTGGGACGAGTCCGTCCAGCACCTTCGGTTCGCCGGAGCGTGCGTGGACCGAGCGGGGCGGCTGTTCCTGTGCGCACGGTGTCGTCAACAGGTCGTGCTGTGCAGCCGCTGTGACCGAGGCAACCGCTATTGCAGCCGAGCGTGCTGGCGCATAGCCCGAGATGCCGCCCGGCGCGAGGCCGCCAGCCGCTACCAGGGCTCGTACCGCGGCCGGCTCGTGCATTCGGCGCGCTCGCGGCGCTGGCGCCAGCGCGAGGTTCAGGCACGTGGCCAGGCTGAGCAGAACGTGACGCACCAGGGTTCCCAGGCCCAGGTGGTCGATGCTCCACTGCTCGCATGGACCCACGACATCGCCAGCGTCGCAGCAGATGCACAAGACAGCGCTGCGCTGCCAGGCGATCCCACCGAGCAGGCGCAGCCCTGCCACCGCTGTGCCGCGCCGCTCGGGCGCTGGGTGCGCCAGGGCTTCCTGCGCCACGGTCTACGCGGCGCGATGCTGTCGGGGCGCCGCCATGACCATTGCCCCTGATCTGGTGGCGCAGATCCTGCGCCTGCACACGGCGGAGAAGTGGCGCGTGGGAACCATCGCGCGGCAGTTGCACGTGCACCGCGACGCCGTGCGCCGCGTGCTCGCCGGCGACAACGCACCGGTACACCGATCTCCTCTGCGGCCGAGCCGGATCGACCCGTACCGAGCCTTCATCCTCGAGACCCTGACCAAGTTCCCCACGCTAACCGCGGCACGGCTGTACGCCATGGTCGGCGAGCGCGGCTACGTCGGCAGCGACTCCTACTTCCGCCTGCTCGTCGCCGGCATGCGTCCACGCCCACCGGCCGAGGCCTACCTGCGCCTGCGCACCCTGCCCGGCGAGCAGACGCAGGTCGACTGGGCGCACTTCGGTCATCTGCAGATCGGCCGCGCGCGGCGCCCGCTGATAGCCTTCGTGATGGTGCTGAGCTACTCACGCCGGATCTTCCTGCGCTTCTTCCTGGACGCCCGCATGGACAGCTTCCTGCGCGGCCATGTCGAGGGCTTCGCCGCATGGGGCGGTGTCGCCCGGGTCGCCCTGTACGACAACTTGA
>JBDSMV010000266.1:0-5118 GCA_039915715.1 Rubrivivax sp.
CGGCATGGCGCGGCGCGTGAAGACTTGCACCACACCGCCCATGGCGCTGCTGCCGTACAGCGAAGTCATTGGCCCGCGCGCGATCTCGATCCGCTCGATGGTGTCCAGCGGCAGGTTGTCCAGCGACGCGGTGCCGAGGGTGGCCGAGCCGACTCGCACACCGTCGACCAGCAACAGCACATGGCGCGCTTCGAGCCCGCGCACGAAGATCGAAGAAGGCTTGCCGAGCCCGCCGTTGCTGGCGAACTGCAACCCGGGCGCTTGCGACAGCACCTCGACCAGCGAACGGCCTTCGCTGCGGTCGAGCATCGCGCGGTCGATCACGGTCACCTCGGCCACCACATCCGACACCCGCTGCGGCGTGTGGGTGGCGGTGATGACGATCTGCTCGGGCGCTGCGGTTTGCGCTACCGCGACGGTTGCCGACCCGATGCCCGAGATCACGATTGCGGCCGCGCCGATGGCGTGGCGATTGCCGGCAGCGCGACGGCCACGGCGGTTTCGATAGAAGAATTTCACTTGCTCTCCAGCCGCACACCCCGTGCGGATCAGCCAGACACATGCCGGCGCGTGGGAGAACAGGATGCAAGGCGGGTTGACGGTGGGCTCGGGCGACAACAAGCGTCACCGGGCCCGCCACCCGACCCGCATCGCCCTCCGCAACGCCAGCTCACTTGCAACGGGCCGGTATCCGGGCTCGCGAGTGTCGGTGCGTTGCTCGGCCGTTTGATGGCCGAACGCCCGAAAGCCTGCGGCGCCTTCCCAGGTGTGACCACCCAGTGGCTGCGTTGCCGCGTGCTCCTCGCCTACCGTTGCGGGGGCAGCGCCGGAATGGTCTTGATCGATCGCGGTCGATCCGAACCCACCGGCTTCCCGTTTAACCCGGCCTTCGTGCGAAGGCCGGGCACCTGATGCGGGGCGCAGTCTAGCAGTGGGGATCGACGCACCGGCGGAGCGCACCGGCAGAGCGATCAGCACGATCCCGGCGGCACTGCGGCGCTGACCCGCGCACGGGGAACCGACGCGCAATTGCGCAATTCGACCGCTTTATCGCTATGAATGCCTTGACCGACCGCCGCACCCCCCTCGACTCGAGGGCGCTGCGACCCCCACGACGCTCCTGATCCAACGTCCAATTCACTGCCCGCCTCGCAAGAGGCTCGAGCACCCGCCTATCCGGCGCGTCCGCTCAAGCAATCAACCCAGGAAACGAAATGAAGAAACTGATGTTTGCAACCATGGCCGCTGCCGCCGCAATGGCTGCCACCGCCCCGGCCCACGCTCTCGGGCTGGAAGGCGACAACGTGACCGTTGCGCTGACGATCACCGGCTTCCCGGCCTTCCTGTGTTCCAACTGCACGGCGTCGTTCACGGTCGGTGCCGGCGTCGAGGGCAGCATCTACAACAACACCCAGGCGGTCGACTTCGGCGCGTACTCGTTCAGCATCACCTCCAGCGGCAACTTCAGCCAGTTCGGATTCAATCCGGCACCTGCCGACCGCCCGGTGACGCTTCGTCTGTCGAGCCTGGACTTCGGCATGCCGCTGACAGGCGTCGTCGTGACCAGCTCGCTCAACGGCCCGGTGACAACGACCTTCGGCAATGACTTCGCGCAGTTCGTGTTCTTCGACCAGCCGGTCTCCGCAGGCCAGACCTACATCAGCGCGCAGTTCCTGACGGCGCCGGTGCCGGAGCCACACACCGTTGCCTTGATGCTGGCCGGTCTCGGCGCACTCGGGTTCCTGGTGCGCCGTCGCAAAGTTTGACGACTCGGGTCGGGTCGGGGTCGGAACGGGTCCTGACGATGCCCTGCAGGTGGACGCTGCCGGCGACGCGCGGGGCGATGTCTTTCTCGGTGAGATCCGCGCCAGCTGCGGACTGAAGTGCGTTCGGCAGCCGGTCAGAACGACGCTTCGATCAGGCACGGCGCGCCGCTCGCAAAACCGCGTTGCAGCGCCAGCGCCAAAGCGCCTGCGTCCTCGACCCGTTCTCCCAGCATGCCGTGGCCGCGAGCCAGTGCCACCCAGTCGAGCGAGGGACGTTCGAGGCTCAGCATGTCGGTGGCCTTCTGGCCGCTGACGGTGGCGCCGACGCCCTGCAACTCACCCTGCAGGATGCGGTAGGCGCGGTTGGCAAAGATCACCACCACCACCGGCAGTGACTCGCGCGCCATCGTCCACAGCGCTTGCAGCGTGTACATGGCGCTGCCATCGCCTTCGAGCGCCAGCACCGGGCGGCCCGGTGCACCGATCGCCGCGCCCACTGCGCACGGCAGGCCGTAACCGATAGCACCACCCATGCCCTGCAGCCAGTCGTGCGGCGCGGCGGCCGCCATCGCAGGCCCGAAGCCGCGGCCGGTGGTGACGGCTTCGTCGACGACGATCGCGTTTTCGGGCAGCGTGGCGGCAATGGCGGCAGCGATCGAGTCGGGGGTCAGCGCGCCACCGGTGGGCAGGGCGGGCGCTGAGCTTGCCGCTGCGGCCGACGCTGACCGTGACGCTGGCACCGGAGAACGCACCGAAGATGACGTTGAAACAGGCTTCGCACCCAGCGCATCGGCCAGGGCCTGCAGCGCAGCGGGTACATCCTGGCGCGGCTCGGCCAACGTCAACAGCGCGGCCCCGGGCGGCAGCAGGCGCGACGGTTTGTTCGGGTAGGCGAAGAAAGCGATCGGGTCGACGCTGCCCGCCAGCACGACGGCCTGCGTGCCCGCCAGTCGCGCCGCTGCGGCGTCGACCGCATACGGCAGCCGCGGAATCGCCGGCCGGCCACGGCCACCGGGCATGCGCGGGTTGTAGAACTCAGCCATCACGCGGCAGCCGGTCTTGGCGCCGATGGCAGCAGCCAGGTGCTGGGCGCGTTCGTCGCGCACCCCCGCCGCGCCCAGCAGCAGCAGCGCCTTGTCGCCCAGCGACTGCAAGGTGCGGGCTGCGGCCTCGACCGCGGCGTCGGGTGCGGGGGGCGCAGCAGCGGGCGCCGATGCCCGTTGCGCCTGCCCACCCGGGCCCCAGGCCGTGTCGGCCGGCAGCATCAGGGTGGCGATGCGCCCCACCGCCCCGTCGCGCGCCGCAACCACCGCGGCAGCGCCATCGGCACCGACATCGGCGGCGCGCTGCGCATGGCGGGTCCAGTGCGAGATCGACCGGGCCACGCCCGGCAGATCGGACTTCAATGGCGACTCATAGCCGATGTGGTCGGTGGCATGGTCGCCGACGATATTGATGAGACCCGAACGCGCCTTGCGGGCGTTGTGCAGGTTGGCCCAACCATTGCCCAGGCCCGGTCCCAGATGCAACAGCGTGGCCGCTGGATTGCCGGTCATGCGCCAGTAGCCATCGGCCGCACCGGTGGCCACGCCTTCGAACAAGGCCAGCACGCAGCGCACGCCGTCGATGCGGTCGAGCGCGGCGACGAAATGCATCTCGGACGTGCCGGGATTGGCGAAGCAGAGCCCGACGCCGCTGTCGGCGAGGGTGGTGACGAGCGACTCGGCGCCGTTCTGGGCGAGGCCATTCGCCGCTGGTTTCGTTGGGGTCAGCATGCGCACTTTCCTCGTTCTTTGACATTCGTTGCCATTCGAATCAGCATACCGCGCACCAGCCAGTTGATCGGCAGCGCAACGCTGGCATGCCGGTTTCGACAGCGGGCTGCCTGCGCCCCCGATGTCGCGCCCCCGATGTCGCGCCCCGGATGTCGTGCCCCGCAAGTCGCGCTTCGGTCAGCCTCGAACGGCCGCCTCGATTGCGGCGACATCGATCTTCGTCATCGGCATCATCGCCTCGAAGGCCCGCTTGGCCACATCGCCACCCTTGGCCATCGCATCGGTGAGCACACGCGGCGTGATCTGCCAGCTGATGCCCCACTGGTCCTTGCACCAGCCACACTGGCTTTCCTGCCCGCCGTTGCCGACGACGGCGTTCCACAAGCGGTCGGTTTCTTCCTGATCGTCGGTGGCGATCTGAAACGAGAAGGCTTCGCTGTGCTTGAACTGCGGCCCCCCGTTGAGGCCGATGCACGGGAGGCCCGCCACGGTGAATTCCACCGTCAGCACATCTCCTGCCTTGCCGGACGGATAGTCCGCTGGCGCGCGGTGCACGGCGCCGACGCTGCTGTCACTGAAGGTGGCTGCATAGAAGCCGGCAGCGGCTTCGGCATCGTGTTCGTACCAGAGACAGATCGTGTTCTTGGCCATCGGGCGCACTCCAAGCGTTGGTGACGACGAGGCGGGGACCCTGTAAGAACGTGCGGGCCGCCATCAAGCCCCTATGCTGCCTCAGCCTCTGCCTCAACCTCTGCCTGTACCTCAGCAACCACGACCCAATCTCAACCGCAGCGCCGGGCCATCCACCCGACCACACCCAGACCACCCAGCAGCAGCGCAACGGTGGCGGGCTCCGGCACCGGCGACGGGATGTTGACCGCGAAGCCGACCGGCGAGCCCACCACCTTGTTCAGCGCGATGCCGACGAGAGTGGTGCTGCCCTCGGTGCGGGTTGCGATCGAGAACAGGGAATCGGTGCCGCCCGAGACCTAGGCGACGATGCCGTTGGCCGACACGTCGAATGCGGACGTGACCGGTGCAAAAAGGGCCGACAACGCGGCGATGATCGATCACCTGAAGCGGTTTCCGCAGACTCCGGCCAGTTCGTCCAACCTGTCCGGACCCGCCGAAAATGTCGGCATCCGCGCCGTCGACGGCGACACCCGCCACCGCGGGTCTCGGCGCTTCATGCGCCTACCACCGCCTGGCTGCAACCGTGATGGCGCCGCTGCGCTTGCGCATGCTTGCCGCCGAGGCCACCAGCCGCCTGCAGGCCCTGACGATGCCTGCCGACGCGACCGCCGTGCGCGAGTTGCTCGACCCGATCCTGATCGGCATGCAAGCGGCCCTGGCGCCTGTGGCCCTGGTCAGCGAAACCTGGCTCGGGGTCGGCGTTCTGGGCGGCCGGGTTGAAGGCGGTTTGAACGAGCCCCCACGCTGCTTCAATAGCAGGGGTTCGCAAGGGTCGATGCGCCGACCCCCGATTCGAATCCGTCACCGCGGTCCGTCGCCGGCACCCAGCCACAACTCGAAATGACACGGGCGCAGCGCTTTCGATTCCTCGAAGCCGCTGACAT
>JBDSMV010000274.1:0-12123 GCA_039915715.1 Rubrivivax sp.
GGAACCTCGATGAATGAACCCCGTGACCTGGCGCAATTGCTGGACGCGAGCCGAGACCACCTGCTCCAGCGCTGGCGTCACTGCGCCCGGCAGTTGGAGTCGGCGCGCTCGTTGTCGACACCCGCGCTGGACGACCATGTGCCCATGCTGCTCAGCTGCGTCGTCGACGTGTTGCGTGGGGATGCGCCTTCGGCCTCGACGCCCGGCGCGCCCGTTCATGGCAGCACGCGTTTGCACGAAGGCTATGCACTCGACGAAGTCGTGGCCGAGCTTTCTCTGCTGCGGGCCTGCACGATCGAGTTGCCCGAGCAAGCAGGCCACGTTCTGCGCGGCGCCGCATTGCGCGAGCTCAACACGGCCTTCGACTGCATCGTCGGCGACGCGGTGGCCGCCTACGTCGCGGAGACCCATGGCGCCATGCGGCGCCAGCATGCCGAACACCTGGCATTCATCGCCCATGACCTGCGTTCGCCGTTGAACGCAGTGGCACTGTCGATCGAGGTCCTGAAGCGAAGCTGGCCCACCGCCGCCGACAGCGAAGCTGATGCGCCGCGCATGCTGCGCAGCCTATCACGCAGCGTCCTGCACCTGACCGCCCTCGTCGATACGGTGTTCGAGGACAGCATCGCCGCCGATGCCCGACGCCACGCATCGACGCCGTTGATGCGCGTCGGGGTTGTGGATCTGCAGCGCCTGATCGGCGATCTGGCTCAGCGCTTCGAAGCCGATGCGAATGCAGCGGGTTCGCACATCACGGTCGACGTCACCGACGGCCTGACCGTGTGGGGCGATGCGGTGCTGCTGGAGCGCGCGCTGCAGAACCTGCTTGTCAATGCGATCGAACATGCCTCGCCCGGGCCGGTGCGAATCCAGGTGTCCCGCGAAGGCGCTGCCGTGTGGTGCCGGGTGCACGACCAGGGCGGTGGGTTTGCTGCCGTGCCCGCAGCCACACCACCGCCCGACCGCACGGGCCACGGGCTGGGGCTGGCGATCGCGCGCCAGTTCGTTCAGGCGCATGGCGGCGAACTGCGGATCGCCAGCCGAAGCAGCGGCAGCACGGTGACGATCGAACTGCCCGACAACCGATCCGATGCACGGCCTGCCACAGGGTGCAAGCCCAGCGCCGACGACCTGGTGTCTACACCTCCCGTCGATCCCCGGTTCGAGGTGCCACCGCTGCCGTCGGCCTAGTTGTCCGATGGTGGCGCCTGGCGAATCGCCTCGCGTGTCATGCCCACAGCCACCACTTGCTCGACCCAGTCCACCTGACGGATCACGCCGGGGTCGACCTGCACGTGTTTGCCCGGCAACCAGTTGCGGGTGCCGACCAGCAGCGCACGGATGCGCCAGGAGTCGGCGTCGATCAGAAAGTCTTCGACATGGCCGATCTCGCCGTCCTCGGCCTGGATGTGGTAGCCGGTGACCTCGGCCGCGCTGCGGAGGTGAGAGTCGGCCCCGCCCTTGGATCCCTTGGAGAAGTCGGCTTCGAGCCCGGTCAGCACCGCCGCCTGCCGCGCCTCCGTCAGGGGATCCGCCGCCGGCAGCGCGCCCATGCCCCACAACCCGGACCCGGCCCAATACATCGGGTAGCCGTAGTAGGCCGCATGGGTGGCCTCCTGTTGGCGCGACACCGGTGCATGGGTTTCGACCGGCGGGCTGTTGCGCACCTGTTCTCGGCTCAGCTGCGCACGGATGCCGCCCGTTCCCGGCGGCACCTGTGTCAGCGACGCCGGAGAGATCAGCACCTTGCGGCTGTCGAGCCAGCCGCCGGTGTCGACCACCAGATAACGAACTGTCCAGCGTTCATCGTCGAAATACAGGTCGGTAATCTCGCCGACCTCGTCGTCATCCAGGGTCAGCAATTGGCGGCCTACCAGCTCGCTGTGGCGGTGGTTCATGGTGGAGTCTCCTGTCGATGGGGGTACTGTCGCAAGGCCGGTGGAGCCGGCCACGGCTTCGATGTCGGGATCGGCCTTCGCCCGGCCTGCAGCCTGCTCTGCTTCCTGCAGCGCACGCCACATCACCTTGCCCGAGCCGCTCTTGGGCAGTGCATCGACGAATTCGACGATGCGCGGCACCTTGTAGACCGCCATGTGTTCGCGCGCCCAGTCGACGATGTCTTGCGCGCTGGTGCCGGCCCGGGCCGAGTCGCGCAGCACCACCACGGCTTTGACGGTTTCACCGCGGTAGGCATCGTGGGCGGCGATCACGCAGACTTCCTGCACCATCGGGCAGCCGAACAGCAGCAGCTCGACCTCGCTCGGCCAGACCTTGAAGCCGCTGGCGTTGATCATCCGCTTCAGGCGGTCGGTGATGAAGAAGTAGCCCTCGTCGTCGCAACGGCCGAGGTCGCCGGTGCGGAAGAACCACTTGCCTTCGATCTCGATGAAGGCCGCACGGGTTGCTTCGGGGTGCTGCCAGTAACCCTTGAAGACCATCGGGCCGTGGGTCACGATCTCGCCGACCGCGTCGGCGGGCACCTCTTGCAGCGTGTCGGGGTCGATCACGCGGCTGTCGACTCCGAAGATTGGAATCCCAAGGCACTGCAGCTTCACGCGCTCGGGCGGGTTGGCATGCGACGGCGCCGCGGTCTCCGTCAAGCCATAGCCTTCGGCGAAGTCGATGCCGAACTCGGCCTGCAGCCGCGCCGCCACCGCCTGCGGCATCGCCGCCCCGCCGCCTGAGAGGTAGCGCAGGCTGGACAGGTCGAAGCTTTGGTAGTTCGGGCTCGCGAACAGGTCGATGATCATGGTCGGGATGCAGGTCCAGTGCGTGACCCGGTGGCGCGACATCAGGCGTCCGGCCAGTTCGCGGTCCCAGCGTGGCATCACCACCACGGTGCTGCCGAAAAACACCGGTGACAGCACGCCGTACACCATGCCGGTAATGTGGAACATCGGCACCACGCCGAGCGACACCGTCTCGGCGCTGACATAGCCCCAGAGCCCGCCACCCACCACGTTGCTCATCAACGTGCGGTGGGTGTGGATGCAGCCCTTGGGCATGCCGGTGGTGCCCGACGTGTAGGGCAGCAGCGCCATGTCGTCGGCATCGGCTTGCGGCTCGGTCGGCTCGTGGTTGGCAGCCAGTGCGTCGTCCCAGCGCACGGCACGGGGCGGCAGTTCCGGGTCGCCCAACAACCAGGGCAACAGTGCGGCCGACGGGGCTTCGAGCGGATCGATCAGATCGGGCAAGGCGTCGGCCAGCCGCGTGGCCAGCATCGTCGTCAGCCGCTGCGCTGGCGCCAGACCTTCGTCGGCCTGCTGCACCACTGCAACCAGATCGGCCGTGGTGATGGCCACCTTGGCACCGGCATCGACGATGTAGTGGCGGAACTCCTCGGCCCGGTTCATCGGGTTGACCGGCACCACCACCGCATCGGCGCACTGCACGGCATAGAAGGCAACGACAAACTGCGGGCAGTTCTGCATGAACAGCAGCACCCGGTCGCCGCGTTGCACGCCTTGTGCCTGCAGCCAGCCCGCCAGCGCCCGGGCCTGCCGGTGCAGGTCTGCGTAGCCGAGGTCACGGCCGAAGAAGCGAAATGCGGTCTTGTGCGGGTAGCGCTGCGCGCTGACCACCAGGTTGGACCAGAGCGTGGTCTCGGGCAGCACCAGTTCGTGCGGCAGGCGCTTGGGCCAGACGGCGTGGTGGGGGCGTCGTTCGGGTTCGTTCAAAAAGTCCTCCGGGTGAATGGGGCCAGCCGCGTGCAGCCAGGGCGGAGCAGGCAGACGACAGCGCAGAGGTTCACGCGGCCGCGGGTGCAGCGCCATCGTGCAAACCCGCAACCCTGTCGCAGTCAGGACGGCAGTCGGGACCGCAGTCGGGACGGCAGTAGGGACGGCAGTGGGGTGCGTCTCAACTGCCGCCTCCGCCCGTGCCTTCAGCGGTCGTCCGCGCCCGAAACGCCTTGGTGCGGATCTTCCACTGCTGCGCCTGGGCCCTGCGTTGCAGTGCCGACAGCGTGTCGCGCCGGACCTCTCGCTTCAGCTTGCGCCAGTTGCGAAGGCGTTCCGGCGGCACCGCGTCGCGCACTGCGCAGCCGGGCTCGGCTTCGTGGTTGCAGTCCCTGAAGCGGCATCGGGACGCCAGCTCGGCAATGTCCACGTAGGCCGCGTCCAGCGCGCCGGCCTCACCGTCGAGCCGCAGGGTGCGCAGCCCCGGTGTGTCGATGATGCAGGCGCCGCCGGTGGCGAGGTGCAGCGAGCGTGCCGTGGTGGTGTGACGCCCGCGGCTGTCGCCGTCGCGGTTGGCGCCCACGGCCTGCGCCGCAGCGCCGACCAGGGCGTTGGTCAGCGTGCTCTTGCCGGCGCCGCTGGAGCCCAGCAGCACCAGGGTGCGGCCCGGTTGCAACCACGGCGCCAGCACCACGGCCGGGGTGTCGGACTGCATGTCGGCCTGCGTCTGCAGCGCATTGACAGCCACCACATCGGCAGCGGGTCCACCCGGCTGAAGCGGCAGCAAGGCGCGTACGGCGTCAACGCGCGCATCGGTGTCGGCACACAGGTCTCTCTTGGTCAGCACCACCACGGCGTCGACACCGGCCATGCGCACCAGTGCCAGGTAGCGCTCCAGCCGCCGCAGGTTGAAGTCGTGGTCCAGACCCATCACGAGCAACGCAGTGTCGACGTTGCTGACGATCACCTGGCGAGCGCTCTTCTGGCGCCCGTCGTGCACGCGACGGGCGAGTTGACTCAGCGGTGGCAGGCGCTGCTGCACCCAGCGTTCGCCGAATCGGTTGGTGTGGGCCAGCACCCAGTCACCGACCGCGATCGCATCGTCTTCGCCAGCCAGCGCGGCTCTCAACGCCGGCAACAACCGGCCAGGGTGGGTGTGATGACCGTCGTGCAAGGACAAGCTTTCGCGCTGAACTTCGGTGACGCGCAACAAGGTCGTCGCATCGGGTTCGGAGTCGGGCTCCGAATCGGGCTCCGAATCGGGCAAAACGTGGAGGGTTGACCGGGTCTGGGACAGTTGCTGAAGCATGGCCGGCGTCAGGCCGATCGTGCGCAGCGCTTCGATATCGAGTGTCTCGATCATGGAGGGTGTTGGAATCGTCTCGTGCAGAGCGGGCGGCGCAGGGCCGCACCGAAACCACCGGCTGCAAAGCCGCAGGCGGCGTCGTCATGGACGGAAGCTCTGCAGGCCGCATGCGAACGCATGCAGCGGAATCGATTCCAGGTCGGGCACCCGGTGTGCCCCGCGCGATGCGCGTCGGGTTCAAGGCGCGGTTCGGGTCGCGGTTCGGATCCCGAAACCGGCCGGGGCTGACCCTAGCGCTGTTTCAGCAGGTGGCCTGGCAGGCTCGCCGTCGAGTGGGTGTGGGTGGGGTTCCGCATGGCAGCCTCCTCGGGTCAGTGAAACGAGCGGGCGCCGAGTCTGACCTCGCGCCCTGCCAGCGTCAAGTGCAGCGGACCCTGCGCACCACCAGCCTCAGCGCGTCGCCGGCGTCACGCGCCACAGCTCGCCACTGCGCTCGTCGGTGACGACATAGAGCGATCCATCGGCACCCTGCCTGACATCGCGAACGCGCTGGCCGCGGTCGGACAGCAGGCGTTCCTCGCCATCGACATGGCCATCGGCATCGAAGGTCAGACGCACCAAGGCGCGATCCTTGAGCGCGCCGACGAACAGGCTGCCACGCCATTGCGGCACGCTGTCGCCGCGCCACCATTGCGCGCCCGACGGCGCGATCACCGGGTCCCAGTAGTAGACCGGTTGCTCGGTGCCATCGACGGCGGTGTTGCCGTCACCGATCGGTCGGCCCGAGTATTCCTCGCCGTAAGCAGCCACAGGCCAGCCGTAGTTCTTGCCGCGTTCGACCCGGTTCAACTCGTCGCCACCCTGGGCGCCCATCTCCACCACCCAAAGCTGCCCCTTCGAATCGAAGTCGGCCGCCTGCACGTTGCGGTGGCCCAGCGACCAGATTTCGGGCTGCGCGCCCTTCTGGCCCACGAACGGGTTGTCGGGCGGCACGCTGCCGTCGGGAGCAACGCGCAGGACCTTGCCCATGTGGCTTTGAAGTTGCTGCGCTTGCGGCCGCATCACCAGATCGGACCGCTCACCGAGGGTCACATACAGCATGCCGTCGGGGCCGAACGCCAGCCGCGAACCGAAGTGCTTGTTGCCGTCATAGGCCGGCAAGGCCCGCACCACCACTTGCGGCGCTTCGATGTGGCGGCGGTCGGCCGACAGCTTGCCGCGCGCCACGGTGGTCGCGTTGCCACCCGCACGCGGCTCGGTGTAGCTCCAGTAGACGAAGCGGTCAGATGCGTACGACGGGCTCAACGCCACATCCAGCAGCCCGCCCTGGCCGACGGCGTCGATCTTCGGCAGGCCCTCGATCGGCTCGCCGGTCTTGCCGTCGGCGGTGACGATGCGCATCCGCCCCGGGCGTTCGGTGACCAGCAGATCACCACCCGGCAACGGCTCGACCGCCCACGGGTGCACGAGGCCCTTGGCCAGCACGGTCACGTTCAGTTGCGGGCTCTTTTGCTGCACCGGGCAGGCACGGGTCTGGCCGGCGAAAGCCGGCCGCTGGTCGGGCACATTGCCTTCTCGGCCCTGCTGCAGCGGCTGGCAAGGCGCGGTGGCCGACCAGGCCGGCAGAGTCGAGCAGGCCAGCAACAGGCCCAGCGCCGACGACGCGCGGCATGCAGGTGAGGTCAACATCAGAAACGACTTCATGGTGGATTCCCTTTGCTGTGGCGAACGGGATCGCGATGACCCGACTGTGAAGCATCGACAGTTGCCCGCAAAAAGCCCGGGGGAAGATGTCGCGCTGCCGGTTCCTCGTGGATCACCGCACCTATCCTGCGCGGCATGCCGAGCGCTCCTCCTGCTGTCACAGCCGCGCCGACGACCCTGGCCGACCTGCCGGTGCTGCATCTGGACGACGTGATCGTGGTGCTGAACAAGCCGGCAGGCCTGCTGGCTGTGCCTGGCCGTGGCGAAGCCGGTCGCGACAGTTTGGCGGCTCGGGTGCAAGCGGTGCTGCCCGATGCCCGCGTGGTGCACCGCCTGGACATGGCCACCAGCGGCCTGATGTTGATGGCGCGTGGGGCCTCAGCGCAAGCCGGGCTCAGTCTCGCCTTCGAGATGCGACAGGTGCGCAAGCGCTACGAAGCCATCGTCGAAGGTCTGATGGCAGCGGACAGCGGCGAGATCGACGCTCCGTTGGCGGCCGACTGGCCGAACCGCCCGCGCCAGAAAGTGGACCTCGCTGTCGGCAAGCCATCGTTGACCCGCTGGCAAGTGCTGGCCCGAGGCACCGACCCGACCGCCTGGACCCGTGTGGCGCTGCACCCGGTCACTGGCCGCAGCCACCAGTTGCGGGTGCACCTGCTGTGGGCCGGTCACCCGATCCGCGGTGACGCGCTCTACGCCCCGGAGCCATCGCACGCCGCGCGGCTTTTGCTACATGCCACGGGTCTGGCATTTCGCCACCCGCTGAGCGGCGACGACCTGCAGTTCGAGAGCCCGGCGCCGTTCTGAACGTGCGCCGCCGTCTACAGTGCGCGATGGACACCCATCACCTGACGATCATCACCGGCGCCTCGCGCGGGCTCGGCCTTGCGATGCTGCAGCAGCGGCTGGCAGAAGGCCACCATGTGCTGGCGATCTCGCGCACCCCGCCCCACGTGGCCGCGGCGGGCGTGGACCGGCTGCAGATCTGGCAGGCCGACTTGTCGGATGCAGCGCCGGTGGCAGCACGGCTGCACGACTGGCTGGTTGCGGTCGACCCAGCCACGCTCGCATCGGTGAGCCTGATCAACAACGCCGGCGCGGTGTCGAGGCTGGCACCGCTGGCGCGAATCGACAGCGACGAGTTGGTGACCGTGATGCGCGTGGGTCTGGAAGCACCACTGCTGCTGAGCGCCGCTTTCCTGCGCGGCACGCAAGGCCTCACCGTGCCGCGCCGGCTGCTGATGATCTCTTCGGGGCTCGGCCGGCGGCCGATGGCTTCCGGTGCCGCCTACGGTGCCACCAAGGCGGGGCTCGACCATCTGGTTCGCGCGCTGGCAATCGAACAAGCCGAGCTGCCCGACGGGGCGCGCGTGATGTCGCTGGCGCCGGGCGTGGTCGACACCGACATGCAGGCGCAACTGCGTGCTGCCGACCCGAAACTGTTCGGTGAACGCGAACACTTCGTGCGTTTGAAGGAAGAAGGCCGGCTCGACAGCCCGGCACAGGCCGCTGCCAAGGTCCTGCGGGTGCTGGACAGCGCCGACTTCGGCGTCGGCGACCCGGTGGGCGATGTGCGAACCCGATGAACCAGGCCGCGCGACGATCGACCGTTTCGCAGTGACAGCCCCCGGCCCGTCAGCTGGCCAGCCAGGCCGCCACGTCGGCTTTCAACTGCTGCAGGTCGGCGAGCCGCGTGTACATCATGTGCCCGGCGTCGTAGTAACGGTGCTGCACCCGCGCCATCACCTCGGGCGGCAGGTCGAGTTGGGCCAATGACCAGTCGCTGGCGCTGTAAGGCGTGCCCAGGTCGTAGCGCCCGCTGGCGGCCAGCACTTTCAGGTGCGGGTTGCGACGCATCGCACGCGCCAGGTCGGGGCTCGTGGAAGTGAAGCCGATGCGCGTGCTGTCGCCGCGGTGCCAGTTCCATTCCTTGTGGGCTTCGCGATTCAGCACCTGGTAGCGGGTGTCGGTGTCGAATCCGAGATCGGCGTAGTAGCCCATCGCCGCCATCGTGTACGGCGCGGCAATGGCTTCGATGCCGGGGTCGAATTCCCATTCGCGGGTGCGGGCCGCGGCCATCGACCCGGTGGCGCGCGACTCCAGCCGGCCGACGATGCGTCCGCGGCTGCGCAAGGCTTCGAAGAAAAAGCACTGGTCGCTGATGCGCAGGTTTTGATCTTCGACCAACGCACGCGGCAGACCGGTCAGCTCCGACACCCGCTCGGCAATGCGGCTGCGTTGGGTTGTCGACATCCTGGAGCCCGCCTGCAACGCCGCGCTGTAATCGTCGGCGACAAAGGCTTCGGCGGCTTCACGTGCGGCCTCGGGGCTCTTCGACAGCGCGCCCTTCAGCAGCCCGTGGTACTGCGCCGTGTTGGCGAAGCCGGGCAGGAACAGCGCATACGGCAGGTGGTTGGCGTGCGCGAACACCAGGCTCTGCAGGTCCATCGCACACGACACCAGCACCACGCCACTCAAGGCCACGCCCAGGTCCAGCAGCTTCTCGGCCAGGCCGGCGCCGCGGGTGGTGCCGTAGCTCTCGCCTGCCAGAAACACCGGTGAGCCCCAGCGCCGGTGGCGCGTCAGCCACAGGCGCACCACCTCGGCCAGGGCGTCGATGTCGCCATCGACACCGAGCATCTTCTTGCGCGCCGCGGCGCTGGCAGTGACGGACCAGCCGGTGTGCGGTGGGTCGATGAACACCAGATCGCAATGTTCGAGCCAGCTGTGCGGGTTGTCCTGCGCCGCATAGGGCGGCGCCGGCATGCTGCCGTCGTCGGGCATCACCACCCGCTTGGGACCGAGCGCGCCGAGGTGCAGCCAGATCGACGACGAGCCCGGACCGCCATTGAAGGCAAAGCACACCGGCCGGGTCTTCGGGTCAGCGTCCTTTTGAAGGTAGGCCGTCGCCAGCACGGCCGCTTCGGGCTCGCCGGTGGCGGTGGCACTGCTGTCGGTGACCACCGGCAGAAAGGCTGCATGCACGCGGTAGTCGAACGCGCGCCCTCCCAATGTGACCGAGCCGGTGTTCTGCACCGCCTTCTGGGAAAGCAGTTGCTCGACGCGCGCCTTCAGGCGCTTGGCGGTATCGCCGTCGGCTGCTTTGCCGCTGTCCTTGCCGCTGTCCTTGCCAACTTCCTTGCGGCTGTCGGTGCGTGCGTCGTCGCGGGGGAGAGAGTCGGAGTCTTCGACGAGGCCGGCTGGAGCCGAAGGCGATGTGTCTGTCATGGCGTGGCGAGGCAGGGACGGTGAGCGACGTTAGCCGATCAACGCCGCGAACCGCGCCAGATCGACGTTGCCGCCGCTCAGCAGCACGCCCACCCGCAGGCCGCGCACGTCGACCACGCTGTCCAGCGCCGCGGCGGCGGCGAGGCAGCCGGTGGGCTCGACCACCAACTTCATGCGCTCGGCAAAGAAGCGCATCGCCGCCACCAGCTGGGCATCGGTGACGGTGACGATGCGTTCGACACATTGCCGGATCACCGGGAAGGTCAGCTCGCCGGCATGCTGCGTCTGGGCCCCGTCGGCGATCGTCTTCGGCGTGTCGATGTGCACGATGCGCCCGCTGGTCAGACTCTGCTGCATGTCGTTGCCGGCTTCGGGTTCGACCCCGACCACGCGGATGCCGGGTGTCGAGTGCTGCGCTGCCACCGCGCAGCCCGAGATCAGGCCGCCGCCACCCACGCAGACCAGCAGCAGATCGAGCGGCCCGCTGTCGGCCGTCTGCTGAATCAACTCCAATGCCGCGGTGCCCTGCCCCGCCATCACATGCGGATGGTCGTAGGGCGGGATTAGCGTCATGCCGCGCTCCGCCGCAAGGCGGCGGCCGATGGCTTCGCGGTCTTCGGTGTAACGGTCATACAGCACCACTTCGCTGCCGGGCTGGCCCTGTTGATAGCCGCGCGTGGCGGCCAGCTTGGCGGCCGGCGAGTCGTGCGGCATCACGATCACCGATGGCATCGACAACAGCCGCGCCGACAACGCGATCGCCTGCGCGTGGTTGCCCGAAGAGAAGGCGATCACGCCCGCTCCACGCTGCGCCGCATCGAACTGCGCCAGCGCGTTGTAGGCCCCGCGGAACTTGAAGGCCCCCATGCGCTGCAGGTTCTCGCACTTGAAGAACAGGCGCCCGCCGCAGCGCGAGTCGGCGGTCTCGCTGGTCATCACCGGAGTGCGGTGAGCGATGCCTTCGAGCCGCGCCGCAGCGGCCAACACGTCATCGGCATCGATCGCCAGGGCGGCGTCGACCACGGGTGGGTTCGCAAGGGTGTTGGTCATGGCGAGTCGGCTCGGCAGGTGGATGGCGGGTCTATTTCGGCTGCGTGGCGGGCGGGCGAGGCTCAGGCTTGCGGGCCCTGGAAGCCGTTGCGTCTGAAGGTCAGCACCAGGGTGTCGCGCCAGCCGTGGGCTTCAGGGTCGACCGGCTGGATCGGCGTGGTTTCGTGGATCACGTGGGCATCGTCCAGCAGCAGCGCGCCGAACGGCTCGCTGAGCGTGAAACGCACGCCGTGCGGGCCATCGGCTTCAAAGACCCGGGTCTCGCCGCCCTTGATGTTGTGTCGCGCCACCAGGATCACCACCACCAGGTCGACCCCATCGCGGTGCGCACCTTCGGGCGTGGGGCGGCCGATGCCGTCGGTGGTGTCGATGCGGAACGGGTGCGCCTCGATCGCCCAGGTGTTGGGTCCGCGCAGCGTATCGGCCACCTCGGCAAGGCTCCGCAGCAGTCGCAGCCACCGTGGGTCGCTGGCCAGCGATTCGGGCAACGGATCGAACCAACGTTCGATGCCGCCATGCAGGGCGTTGTATTCGAGTGGCTGCCAGTGCGCACGGTGTGGCACTGGCACCACGTCGAGCATGCCCATTGTTGCCAGGAAACAACCATGGCGGCGTCGGCGATAACGCCCGCCGTCGCGCAGGTGAGGGTCTGGCGGCAGGTCGTCCCAAAAGGCTCGCCAGGCCTGCAGTTCAGCCTCTGTGGCGCCGGCCATGGCGGCCAGCGTGGCCGCGTCGAGCACGGCCCAGCCCGCGGTGATCAGCGATTCGGCAGGCCGCTGAGCGGCGCTCTGCGCAAGCGCGTCAGCGAAGCGGTGCGGAGCATTCATCTTGCGGTTCGGAACGGGGTTGCGACGGCACGAAACGTGAACGGCTGGACAACTTGCCAGCCGCTGGAGGGAGAGGTCCCCGGAATCAGGTCTACCGACTCGGGCTTTGTGCCGTTAAGGTAAGCACGGTAGTAGTGGAATCTGCATGAACGCGATAGCCCAGAACCCGACCGAATGTTTTTGCCTCGTCGAGATCATCGAGCTCAAGTGGCTGTTGACTGCGCACGGCGTGCCATTGCACGTGGAACGGCTGCAAAGCGACCGGCAGTATGCCCTGGCGACCCTGGCACGGGCAGCGCAGGTTCCCAACGTCGGTCTGCAGGCTGCGGCC